>JANXSH010001333.1 GCA_025356615.1 Planctomycetia bacterium
TGAAGGAATTGATTCGTGGCGAGCCGAGAGCGTTAGCGACCGGAGGAATCACGCTGGTCCGGTAATTCTCCGGTCGCTAACGCTCCCGGCTCGCCTAATTCATTCCACCTCTGAGGAAAGCCCGGTGATTTTCGCTTGTCCGCGCCCGCGCGCGGGCTTAGAATCGCCTCATACCCCCGCGTTCCCCTCGGATCGCCCTCATGACCCTGCGGACCACCAACCTCCCGGACCTGTTGGCGCGATTGCGTCAAGGCGACCGCGCAGCTGCCGACGAACTCCTCGGCGGGTGTCGCGCGCGGCTCGAGGCGATGGCGCGTGCCATGCTGCGGCGCTTCCCGACGGTCTCCGCAAACGAGCAGACCGCCGACGTGGTGCAGGAGGCGTCGCTGAGCCTGCTCGCGGCGCTGAGGAAGCTCGATGTCGCCGATACGCGATCGTTCTACGGCCTGGCGGCGCACCACGTCCGCCTTCGGCTGTTGGACCTGGCGCGTAAGCACCGCCGACGCGAGGCCGTGCCCCTGGCGGATGACCCCGACGCGGATCTCGCGCGATGGAGCGCGTTGCACGAGGCGGCGGAAGGCCTGCCGGTGGAGCCGCGCGAGGTGTTCTCGCTGCGATTCTATCACGGACTCACCTTCGCCGAGATCGCGCCGATTTTGGTGATGAGCATACCGACGGCTCGGCGGCGCTGGCTGGAGGCGGTCGCGGAGTTGCGCGAGCAGCTGAAGGATGAATTGCCGGGATAGTTGCATCTTTTGTTCTTTTCGGGAAGTTGGATACGCTTATCAGGGTGTTCGCCCCAGGAGGGTCTACCGAGATGAACCGCACTCGAGAACTAATCGACCTCCTCCAACACTGCGACGAGGAGGAACAGTCTGGCCGTCGCGAAACCTCGACGATGGTCTGTGCCGAGTGCCCGGACCTCGTCGCGGAGTTGGAAAAACTCCGCGGCTTCCGCAGCCGGTTGGAACGACTCATGGGTTCGCTGGAGGGCATGGAGACGCTGTTCGCAGAAGGGCAAGAAACGGATGCCAGGTGGGAGTTGCCTTCTTTGCCCGGTTACGTCATCTCGCGCTTGTTGGCCGAGGGCGGGATGGGCCGGGTGTACCAGGCGCGATCCTCGAAGCTCGATCGTGATGTGGCGCTCAAGGTGATCCGGCCCGATCGCGTCTCCTCCGACCTGCTCGCGCGATTCCAGACGGAAGCCCAGGCCGTCGCCAAGCTCAACCATCCGAACATCGTGCAAATCTATGACGTGGGCGAGTACGCCCCCGTCGAGGGCGAGACGAAGATGCCCTTCCTCGCCCTGGAGTTCGTCCCCGGCGGCACACTCGAGGCCCGCGCGGGCACGACACCTCTGCCACCCGCCGAGGCGGCGCGCGTCGTCCTGGTGCTGGCCCGCGCGATGGCGCACGCCCACGCGCGCGGCATCGTCCACCGCGACCTCAAGCCCGACAACGTCCTCATCGCCCCGCCCGGCGACGTGCCGGCCCTGAACGCCGCCCTCGGCCAGCCCAAGATCACCGACTTCGGCCTCGCCCGCCGCGAACTCGGCCATCCCTCGGCCACGACGCCCGGCTCGATCATGGGCACGCCGAGCTACATGGCGCCGGAGCAGGCTGAGGGGCGACCTGCGGACAGGTTCGCCGACGTATACGCCCTCGGCGCGATCCTCTACCGCCTGCTGACGGGGCGCGTCGTCTTCCCGCGCGAGTCGTGGGTAAATGCACTGCATGATGTCTGCCACGCCAAACCACAGCCTCCGAGCGAACTGGTCGCCGGTATCTCGCCCGCGCTGGAGGCACTGTGCCTGTGCTGCCTCAGCAAGCGGGCCACGGATCGGCCCACCGCCGCCGAGCTGGCCGCGCAATTGGACAGCTTGTCCGCTCCGCACGTTCTGCCCCCGACGGACACCCACTACCCGCGACCTACCCCACGTCGCTCTCGGCGTCGGCTGCTGATCGGCGCGGCACTGGTCCTTCTGGCACTCTCTGGCACGATCCTCGGCTGGCGGCTAACGCGCTCCGCGCCCGTCACGGTCGCCCTCGAACCGCTCAAGGGCTACCTCGACGCCCAGATGACGCGCGAGGGAGACCTCCTGCGTCAACACGTCCCGCTGAACGACCCCGCCTCCCGGCCTCTGCGGCCCGGCGATGAAATTCGAGTCGAGGCCAAACTGAACCGCTTGGCGTATGTCTACCTCGTGTGGATCGATACGGAAGGCGCGGTGACGCCGATGTATCCCTGGATCGACGGGGACTGGAACCGCCGGGAGCCGGAGGCGAAGGCGAGCCGGTTCCAACTGCCGCAACTGAACGGCAAATGGGGAGCCTGGCCGATGGGGCCGGGCAAGCCGGGGCTGGAGACGATGGTCCTGCTCTGCCGTGACGATCTCTTACCGGAGGACGTGGACCTGAAAGCGCTGCTCGGCACCTTCGGCCCCCAACCGTTCGCCGGCCAGGACCGCCACGCCGTGTCGTGGTTCGAGAACGGCACGACGGTACGCGACGAGGCACAACGAGCGCCGCTGACCACTCCGGTCGAGGGCAGCAACCCGCTGGAGCGACTCAACAGCGAGATCCACAAGCGGGCGAAGGGGCACTTCGGGTACACGCGGGCGATCACCTACGGGAACGAAGGGGGCGAGTGATGACACGACTATTCGTGACGATGACGCTATTAGCGTGCGTGGGCGCGGCGTGGGCGGCGGGGCCGCCGGAAAAGTCGGCGTGGGAGAGGTTCGGGAGGATCGAGGAGGTGGGGCGGCTGGGCATGCGAGGCGGTGCGATGTATCAGGCGGGCAAATTCGCCGAGGCAACGAAAGTGTTCGCGGAGGTGCTAAAGATGGTCGAGGGGCTGTACCCCAAGGCAAGTTACCCCCAAGGGCACCCCGACCTGGCCATCAGCCTGAACAACCTGGCCGCGCTGCACCAGTCTCAGGCGGACTACGCGAAGGCGGAGCCGCTGTTCCGACGTGCCCTGGAGATGAACGAGGGTCTGTACCCCAAGGCACGCTACCCCCAAGGGCACCCCCACCTGGCTATGAGCCTGAACAGTCTGGCCGTGCTGCACCAGTCTCAGGCGGACTACGCGAAGGCGGAGCCGCTATACCGACGTGCCCTGGAAATGCGCGAGAGTCTGTACCCCACGGCACGCTACCCCCAGGGGCATCCCGAACTGGCTGGGAGCCTGAACGACCTGGCCGGGCTGCACCAGGCGCGGGCGCACTACGCGAAGGCGGAGCCGCTGTACCGCCGTGCCCTGGAGATGCGCGAGGCCCAGTACCCCAAGGCACGCTACCCCCAAGGGCATCCCCACCTAGCAACAAGCCTGAACAACCTGGCCTTCCTGCACGATTCGCAGGCGGACTACGCGAAGGCGGAGCCGCTGTTCCGACGTGCCCTGGAGATGTACAGCGACTCGGCCACGGCCCTTGCCGCTTCCTCCTCGGAGGCGACGGCCCTGAACTACGCCGCCTCGAAACCCCTGACCCGTGACGCCTACCTGTCCACGACAATCCATCTGCCCAAGGTGGATGTCTACCCTGCCGTCTGGCAGACGAAAGCCGCTCTCGCTCGCATCGCCGAGCGTCGGCATCTCGCCGTCCTCGCCGCCTCCTCCAAGGAGGCGCGCGGACTTTGGGACGCCGTCCTCTCCCTGAAGCGTGAGCGCGAGCGCCTGTTGCTCGCCCCCGCCGATGCCGCGAAGGCCAAGGCAAGCGACCAACGCCTCGACGAGATCGAGGAAGTGATCCGCACGAAAGAAGCCGACCTGCTTCCGCTCCTGCCCGCCCTGAAGCGTTCCGACGAGATCGCCAAGGCGACTCCCGCCGACCTGCGAAAGGCGCTGCCCAGCGACGTAGCGTTCATCGACCTGTTGCGCTACACACGCTTCGTGCAGGACCCCAAGGTGAAGGGCGAGAAGGGCGAGAAGCGCACGTCGCACTACGTCGCCTTCGTGGTCACGCGCGACGCGATCACCCGCGTCGAACTCGGCGAGGCGAAGCCGATCGAGGACGCCCTCGACCTCTGGCGGAGGGCCGTCGTCGAGGCATCGCCCTCGGAGCCGAAGTACGCCGCCGAGGCGCACCGGCTGCTCTGGTCGCCGCTGGTGAGGCACCTGCCCAAGAAGATGTCGGCCGTCTTCGTCTCGCCCGACGCGGCGCTCAACCGCCTGCCCTGGGCCGCGTTGCGCGACGCGAAGACCCAGCGCATCCTCATCGAGGAGTACGCCGTCGCCACCGTCCCGCACGGGCCGATGCTCCTCGACCGGCTCACTGAGGAGAAACGGAAGGCCGAGACCAAGCCGACGCTCCTGGCGGTGGGCGGCGTCGCCTACGACAAGAAGCCGGGGGCATCGGCGGAACTCGCGATGCGCAGCCCTGTCGGCGATGCAGTCGTATGGGGGCCGCTGGGGGGCACCGCGAAGGAGTTGCGCCAGATCGTCGCCCTGAAGGGGGAGCGCAAGGTCATCCGCCGTGAGGGGGACTCGGCCCATGCGTCGGCGCTGCTCGAGGCCCTGCCGCTCGCGGAGACGGCGCACCTGGCGACGCACGGCTTCTTCGCCGACCCGAAGTTCCGCACCGTCTTCCAGCTCGACCCGAAGCTGTTCGACCGACCGGGCGGCGAGCGCAGCACCGCCGGGACGCGCAGCCCGATGGTGCTGTCGGGCCTGGTATGCGCCGGGGCCAACGTCGAGGGCACGCCGAATCGCGGCGTCGTGACTGCGGATGCGATCGTCGGCCTCGACCTGCGGAGGCTGAACCTCGCCGTGCTGAGCGCGTGCGAGACCGGCCTGGGCGATGTCGCCGGCGGCGAGGGCGTGTACGGGCTGGTGCGTGCGTTCCACGTCGCCGGGACGCGGAACGTCGTCGCCTCGCTGTGGAAGGTGGACGACGAGGCGACGGCGGCGCTCATGGTGCTGTTCTACCGCAACCTGTGGGAGGCGAAGGTGACGCCGGTCGAGGCGTTGCGGCGAGCGCAACTGGCGGTCTACCGCGAGCCGGGCCGCGTCCCCGAGTGGGCGGTGGGACGTGGCCCGCTGCCGAAGCCGGTGGCCGGGGGAGCGACGACGCCGAAGAAGGGCCTGAAGGAGAAGACCAGCCCGGCGAAGGCGTGGGCGGCGTTCGTGATCTCCGGGCCGGGGGATTGAAGGGGGCGAGTGATGACGCGACTGGTCGGGACGATGACGCTATTGGCGTGCGTGAGCGCGGCGTGGGCAGTCGGGCCGCCGGATATGGCGGCGTGGGCGCGGTTCGAGAAGATCGAGGAGACCTTTCGACTAGAGCAGCGCGGGGTGACGCTGTATCAGGCCGGCGAGGTCGCCGGGGCGACGAAAGTGATGGCGGAAGTATTGACGATACGGGAGGGACTGTATCCCAAGTCGCGCTACCCGCAGGGTCACCCCGCCCTAACCAGAAGCATGACTGGGCTGGCCTTCCTGTACGACTCTCGAGGGGACGATATCAGGGCGGGAGCTCTGTACGCTCGCGCTCTGGCGATGCGCGAGGCGTTGTACCCGGCCGATCGCTACCCTCGGGGGCACCCCGACCTCGCCCGCAGCCTGAGCAACATGGGCCTCTTCTACAAGGAGCAGGGGGACTACGGCAGGGCGATACCCCTACTCTCCCGCGCCGTGCGCATGGACGATGCCCTGTACCCGAAGGACGGTTTCCCGCAGGGGCACCCTTCGCTCGCCATCAGTTTGAACAACCTCGGCATGACCCACCTGGCTCGGGGCGACCTCGCGGGAGCCGAGCCGCCGCTACGCCGAGCGCTCGAGATGCGCGAGACCCTGTACCCTAGAACACTCTTCCCCGACGGCCATGCCGAAGTGGCCGGCGGCATGAACAATCTGGCCCTGCTACATCAGGAGCAAGGCGACTTCGCGAAGGCAGCCGCGCTGTACGCGCGCGCCCTCGCGATGAACGAGGAACTCTACCCCAGGGAACGGTTCCGACAGGGGCACCCCGACCTCGCCCGCAGCCTGGCCAATTCGGCCTCACTGCTCCAGGACCAGGGCAACTACGCCAAGTCTCGGGCGCTGTACACGCGCGCCCTGAAAATGGCCGAGACCCTCTACCCGCTCGATCGGATCGCGCACGGCCACCCCGAACTGGTCAACATCCTGAGCGGACTGGCCCTTCTGTGCCGTCAGCAGGGGGACCACGTCCTCGCCGAGGAGTTGTACGGACGTTTGCTGAAGATGGCCGAGGGACGGTATCCCGAGAAACTCTTCCCGCAGGGGCATCCCGAACTGGTCGGCCTCCTGAACGGCCTGGGCCTGCTCTACCACGGGCAAGGGGAGTACGCAAAGGCGGAGCGGTGGTACTCTCGTGCGCTAAAAATGACCGAGGCGTTGTACACGAGGGATCGCTTCCCACTGGTCCACGCCGACCTGGCCTCCACCCTGAACAACCTGGCCTTCCTGCACCATTCGAGGCGGGAATTCGCCAAGGCCGAGCCGCTGCTCCGTCGTGCGATCCGGATGTTCTGCGATGCCGCGAGTGGCCTCGCCGCCTCCGCGCCCGAGGCGACCGCCCTGAACTACCTTGCTTCCCAGCCTCTGGCGCGGGATGTCTACCTGACCGCAACTCTCCATCTGCCCGAGGTGGACGCCTATCCCGCCGTCTGGCAGACCAAGGCCGCCCTGTCCCGAGTCGCCCAGCGGCGGCACCTCGCCGTCCTCGCCGTGTCGTCGAAAGAAGCACGGGGCATGTGGGACGCCGTCCTGTCTCTGAAGCGAGAGCGCGAAAGGCTGCTCCTCGCCGCCATCGAGAAGGCGGCCGACAAAGCAAAGATCGAAGCGCGAGACAAACGCCTCGACGACATCGAAAAGGGGATTCGAGAGAAAGAAGCTGAACTGCGTCCCCTCCTCCCCGCAATGAAGCGCTTCGACGATCTCGCAAAACGGACCCCCGCTGACCTGCGAAAGGCGCTGCCCGCCGACGTGGCGTTCATCGACCTGTTGCGCTACACGCGCTTCGAGCAGAATCCCGAGGTGAAGGGTGCGAAGGGGGTGAAACGCATGGCGCACTACGTCGCCTTCGTCGTCACGCGCACCGCCATTACCCGCGTCGAGCTTGGTGAGGCCAAGCCGATCGAAGACGCCCTCGACCTCTGGCGAAGGGCCGTCGTCGAGTCGTCGCCGTCGGAGCCGAAGTACGCTGCCGAGACGCACCGTCTGCTCTGGTCGCCGCTGGTGGAGCATCTCCCCAAGAAGACCTCCGCCGTGTTCGTCTCGCCGGATGCCGCGCTCAACCGCCTTCCTTGGGGCGCACTGCGCGATGCCAAAACCCAACGCATCCTGATCGAAGAGTACGCTGTCGCCACCATCCCGCACGGGCCGATGCTGCTCGACCGGCTCACGGAGGAGAAGCGCAAGGCCGAGACCAAGCCGACGCTCCTGGCGATGGGCGGCGTCGCCTACGACAAGAAGCCGGGGGCATCATCGGAATTCGCCATGCGTAGCCCAGTGGGTGATGCGGTCGTCTGGGGCAAGCTGGAGGGCACGGCGAAGGAGTTGCGCCAGATCGTCGCGCTGAAGGGTGAGCGCAAGGTCATCCGCCGTGAGGGCGACTCGGCCCACGCCTCGGCGCTGCTCGAGGCGCTGCCGCTCGCGGAGACGGCGCACCTGGCGACGCACGGCTTCTTCGCCGACCCGAAGTTCCGCACCGTCTTCCAACTCGATCCGAAGCTGTTCGACCGACCGGGCGGCGAGCGCAGCACCGCCGGGACGCGCAGCCCGATGGTGCTGTCGGGCCTGGTCTGCGCCGGGGCGAACATCGAGGGTACGCCGAACCGCGGCGTCGTCACCGCCGACGCCATCGTCGGCCTCGACCTGCGCAAGATGAACCTCGCCGTGCTGAGCGCCTGCGAGACGGGCCTGGGCGATGTCGCCGGCGGCGAGGGCGTGTACGGGCTGGTGCGTGCGTTCCACGTCGCCGGGACGCGGAACGTCGTGGCCTCGCTGTGGAAGGTGGATGATGAGGCGACGGCAGCGCTCATGGTGCTGTTCTACCGCAACCTGTGGGGCAAAGAGAAAATGACACCGATGGAGGCGATGCGCCGGGCGCAGCTGTCCGTGTACCGCGATCCGGGCAAGATAAAGGAATGGTCGCAGGGGCGGGGGCCGAACCTGAAGGTGGTCATCGACACCGGCAAGGCACCCGTGATCGCCAAGGGGGCGACGACCTCGCCGGCGAAGGCGTGGGCCGCGTTCGTCCTCTCCGGGCCGGGCGACTGAGACGCTGCCCCTGTCCGTCGCCCCTCAATCCGGCTAGGATCGAATCATGGAAGATCAGTCTCCGGAGATGGCCGACCTGGCCCTGAAGATCAAACGCCTCGTCGAGGAGCGCGGCTGGAATCAAGAAGAATTCGCCCGCATCTCCCGCCTCAATCGGCACACGGCTCGGCAGATCCTCCTGCCCGGCGGCAACCGTCGGCTCCGCAACGCCACGATCAGCGCCTGCGCCCGTGCCCTCGGCATCACCGTCAACGAGCTGCGCACGCACTCGATCGAACGCCTTCTCCCGCGCATGGCCGATGGCGGTGCCTCGGGGCCTGACGACGCCGTCCGCCGCGCCTACGAGCAGGCGACGTTGCCCGAACTCCGGGCCTGGCTGGAGCGAAACCCCGACCGGGCACGCAAGTTGGGTGAGGAAGACCTCGACGAACTCCTCTCCATGCAGGGCGAAGGCGGCCCGCTCACCGCCTTCGGCGTCGATGCCTTCGTCCAGCGCATCGAGAGACGCCGAAAGGTCGTCGAACACGTCCACGCCATCGCCGGGACCGAATACCTCGAGTTGCTCGAGCAGATCGTCTCGCTGCTGCACGATAAAGTACAGCCGCGGACCGATCGCGGTTGAATTACGCACACGGGAGAGGGGGCTTGCGATTAGGTTGCTTCCAAAGTACATATGGTTTAGCCACAAGGAGAACTTACCATGCCACTGACCGTTCCCTTGACGCCCGACTTGGAGGCCCGGCTCGCCGCCGAGGCCGCTCGGGCGGGTGTCGCCCCCGAGCGGCTTGCCGCCGGGGTACTCGCCTTGCACCTTCGCGCCGACCAGCGGGCGATCGCCGTGGCCCTACTCGACTCGTGGCTGGCCGAGGCCGAGGGCGACCCGGCTGAACAGCGGGAGACCGGCGAGGTGCTGGTGCGTGGACT
Organism: Planctomycetia bacterium; assembly: GCA_025356615.1. Classification (GTDB taxonomy): domain Bacteria; phylum Planctomycetota; class Planctomycetia; order Gemmatales; family Gemmataceae; genus JANXSH01. The sequence continues at coordinate 9,169 of JANXSH010001333.1, forward strand.
GGACGCAGCCCGGCCAGGGCAGCGGCCACACTTTCCCCCAGCACTCGAGGGGGTGACGTGGTGAGCCGGACGGTACTTCTCGACGCCGGTCCTCTCGGTCTGGCGAGCAACCCCGGCCGGTCAGACCCGGCGGCGGAGTGCGCCCGCTGGTTGCGGGACTTGCTAGCTGCGGGCACGCGGGTGCTGGTCCCCGAGATCACCGACTACGAAGTGCGGCGGGAATTGCTGCGCGCGGGCAGGGCGGCTGGGTTGGCACGGCTGGACGCGCTGGCGGAGGCACTGGAACACCTACCGATCACGACGGTAGCGATGCGGAAGGCGGCCGAGTTGTGGGCCGAGGCTCGGCGAACCGGACGGCCTACCGCAGGTGCGGAGTCGCTGGACGCGGACGTGATCCTCGCCGCACAAGCACTGGCGCTGGGGGCGGACCAGGTGGTTGTGGCGACGACCAACGTGGAACACTTGGGGCGATACGTCACCGCCTCAGCGTGGGCCGAGATCAGCTAGCGAGCGAACGCACGACGAACCAAGAGCCGAAACAGAGGCGGCAGGGCTGTTGCTTGTTTCCGTAACTCGTTGAGCGTCGGGCGTAAGTCTAGAAAAGTCGCACCATCGTTCTTGGAGTTATGGAAACAAGCAACAGCCCTGACAGAGGCGGACACCTGTCGCCTACTGACATCGATTCGTTCTCATCGGCACGGTACAATCGCGCGCATGGCCGAAACCCTCACCGGAACCATCGAGCGCGTCACCTTCCACAAGCCCGAGACGGGCTACGCGATCTTGCGCGTCGTCTCGCGCGGCCGTCGCGGAATCTCAACCGTCGTCTGCCGACTCCTCGCCGTCACGGCGGGCGAACTCATCGAGGCCGAGGGGCAGTGGGTCGTCGATCCGCAGCACGGCGAGCAGTTTCGCGCCGACAGCGCGCGATGCAAGCCGCCCTCGACGGTCGAGGGGATCGAGAAGTATCTGGCGTCGGGCCTCGTCAAGGGCATCGGGCCGACCTACGCCCGGAAGATCGTCGAAGTCTTCGGCGAGCGGACGTTGCAAGTCATCGACGAAAGCCCATCATTCCTCAAGGAGATCAAAGGGCTTGGTGCCGCCCGCATCAAACGCATCCGCGAGAGTTGGCGCGAACAGAAGGCCGTCCGCGACATCATGGTCTTCCTCCAGTCGCACGGCCTCGGCGTCCAGCGCGCCGTCCGCATTTACAAGACCTACGGCGACCGGGCGGTCGAGATCGTCCGCGCCAACCCCTACCGCCTCGCCACCGACATCTGGGGCGTCGGCTTCCAGACCGCCGACGACCTGGGCCGACGGCTCGGCATCGATCCCGCTTCGATCGAGCGCGCCCGCGCCGCCCTCTGCTTCACGCTGCAACAACTCAGCCTCGACGGGCACGTCGGCTTCCCCGAGGAGGGCGTCCTCCGCGCCGCCGAGGCGATCCCCGATCTCCCGCCGCACGTCATCCGCGAGGCCGTCGAAGTGCTTCGTCAGGAGGGCGAGATCGTCCGCGAGCCGGGCGAAACCCCGTGGCTCTACCTCAAGCCGCTCTTCCTCGCCGAGCTGGGCATCGCCCGCCATATCCATCGATTGCAGGAGGGCGACCACCCGCTCGACGGCGTGGACTTCACTACCGCCTTGTCTTGCATCGACGAGCGCATGGGCATCGAACTCGCCCCCAACCAGCGCGACGCCCTCCACCAGGCGACACGCCAGAAAGTCCTCGTCGTCACCGGCGGCCCCGGCACCGGCAAGACGACCATCGTGCGCGGCATCCTCGAGTTGTTCGCCTCGCGCCGCATGCGCTGCGCCCTGTGTGCCCCCACGGGCCGGGCCGCGCGCCGCCTCGGCGAGACGACGGGCCGTGAGGCCAAGACGATCCACCGCCTCCTCGAGTTCGACCCGGCGCTCGGCGGCTTCAAGCGCACGGCGGTTCACCCCCTGGAGATCGACCTACTCGTCGTGGACGAGGCGTCGATGGTCGATGTGCCGCTGATGAATCAACTCCTCGCCGCCGTCCCGCGCGGGGCGTGCGTCATCCTCGTCGGCGATACCGACCAGTTGCCCTCCGTCGGCCCTGGAACCGTCCTCGCCGATCTGATCGCGTCCGGCGTCGTCCCGGTCGTCCGCCTCGCCGAGATCTTCCGCCAGGCGGGGCAGAGCCGGATCATCCGCGCGGCCCACGACATCAAGGAGGGGCGCATCCCCGAATCGACCCCGGCGGGCGAGTCGGGCGACTTCTACTTCATCGAGGCGAACTCCCCCGAGTCGATCGTCGATCGCCTCCTCGCGCTGGTTCGCGATCGCATCCCGGCCAAGTTCGGCCTCGACCCGATCCGCGACATCCAGATCCTCACCCCGATGAACCGCTGCGAGCTGGGCACGCAGGCGCTCAACAAACGCCTGCAAGGCGTCCTCGTCCCGCACGTTCCGGGGCAACAGGTCGAGCGCTTCGACACTTGTTTCCGCGTCGGCGACAAGGTGATGCAGCGCCAGAACAACTACACGCGCGAGGTCTTCAACGGCGATGTCGGTCAGATCGTCCGCCTCGACGAGGGAGACCGCGAGGTCGTCGTCCGCTACGACGGACGGGAGGTCGTCTACGACCACGGCGAACTCGACGAGATCGCCCTCGCCCACGCCGTTACGGTCCACAAGTCGCAAGGCTCGGAGTACCCCGCCGTCATCATCCCGCTGCACGCGCAGCACTTCAAGATGCTCCAGCGGAATCTGTTGTATACCGCCGTCACGCGCGGCAAGCAGGTCGTCGTCGTAGTGGGCAGTCGGCAGGCGCTGGAGATTGCGGTGCGGAATGTGGACACATCGCGGCGGTATTCGCAGCTGACGGAGCGGTTGAGGGCGCAGCAGTGATCGGGGCGGTAGCTTCTGGCGTGGTCCTGGCTAGTCCCAGATCCGAGGTACGCCATACGGATCGAACTTGGTGTCGGCACTGACGACGGGAATTGCTTCGACCATTGCTTGTGCGATGAGCAGACGATCGAACGGGTCGTGATGTTTCGCCGGATAGGGCAGGTGGATCAGTCCGGCAGTATGTTTCGGCAAGATAGGGAGGATCTGAAAGCCATAGACGGTCCAGAGTGAGTCGATCAGATCCTCATACGATTGTTGTAACTGCCACTTCCCAAGACTCACCTTGATGGCGATTTCCCAATAGGAAACAGGACTGATGAGTATCTCATTCAGCGGATCCATGATGACGGTTCGTGCGGTTGCCGAGAGTTGTGGGTCCGCGAAGGCGTACCATATGAGCGTGTGCGTGTCGAGCAAGACTCTCACGGCATGTACTCCGCGAAGTCATTCAAATGGTCTTCATCGTCGGACAGGATGGAAGCCTTGCTTTTCCACAGTCCGGGCGGGGGACGTTTCTTCGGCATTTGGACTGACGGGACGGCCTTTAGTGTGGCAACGACCGCGTCGTTCTCGGTGAGAACGAGTTCTTCGCCCGGCGCGAGCCGATGGATGAAGCCGGCCAGGTCGGACTGGGCTTCCAAGATCGAAACGGTCATCGTTTTTCCTCGTAAATGGGGTGGCGAAAGCCGTCGGTCTGTGGAATAATATGCGTGCAACACACTTATCTCAAATCAATTAACTATTCAACACTGCTACTCGGACTCCATTCGGTTCAACGCGATTTCGAGGTCGCCACGCACACCGTCGCTCAAGTCGGTCGTCATGATTCTCTTGATCTCAGGAATCGCTTGTTTGGCTTTGGAGCCGAGCATTTTCAGCCCTATAGCGGCGTACCGTCGAACGTCGAGGTTGCGGTCATTCAAAGCGTTAACGAGCGCTGACACCGCTCCGGCGGTTCCAATCTTTCCCAACGCTCGGATCACTTCCTCACGCACATATTCATTTTCGTCCGTTTCCAGCATCTCGACGAGTGCATGCAACACCGACTCGGCTGTCGGAGCGATTCGCACCAGAGCACCGGCGACCGCTGCGCGAACTCCGAAGACGGAGTCTCGAAGAAGTCCGATGAGGGGAGGGATGGCATCCAGTGCCTCCGCACCGATAGAGGACAGTGCCGTTACAGCCCAAAACCGGCAATCCTCGTTCTCGTCTTTCAAGGATTCGATGAGTGCTGGGACAGCGTCTTTCGCATCCGGTCCGACCCCCGACAAACCCCTCGCTGCCCAGTAACGGGAAGTCGGATCGTTGCTTTTCAGATAAACGAGAAGGTCTGGGACGGCCTTCTTATCAGCGGGCGTAAGGCCAGCAAGAACCCGTCTGGCTCCACGGCGGAGGCTTTCGTCGTTGTCGTGAAGCCGACCGAACCAGAGTTTGACGGATTTTGCCATTTCCTTCCTCCACGCCACTTTCCGCGTCTTCCGGATTCGGCTCGGGATGCTCGCGTTCGTGCCAGCCGCACCGCCAGCCCGGCTCTAGCACTGATAGCCAACTGCCGTATTCGAGACGGAGGATACCAATTCGACTCGTCAACAGAACATCCTCCATCCACGCACCCCCGCTTGGGAAAACTCCTGGCTTCTACCGAGACCGTTTCCGCCCATCCTACCACCTCGGTTAGGCCCGTCAACTGATTTTACAGGAACTCGTCGAGCGCTTCGACACCCGCTCCCGCGTCGGCGACAAGGTGATGGGGCTTCAGAACGACTACACCCGCGAGCTGTTCAACGGCGAGGTCGGCCCGATCGTCCGCCTCGATGTCCTCCCGCTGCACACGCAGCACTTCGAGATGCTCCAACGCAATTTGTTGTACACCGCCGTCACGCGCGGCAAGCAGGTCGTCGTCGTCGTCGGAAGCCGTCAGGCGCTGGAGATCGCCGTGCGAAATGCGGACACGTCGCGGCGGTATTCGCAACTGACGGAGCGGCTGAAGGCGCAGTCGCGGTGAAGAGTCAAGCGAAAAGCAACCGCCCGCGCGGCACCGGAATAGGGCGACCCAATTCCTGCGCCGTCTCGATCCACTCTCGGATTACCACCTCGACATTGGCGACCGCCTCCTGATAAGTCGCCCCGTCCGCCGCGCAGCCCGATAACTCTGGAACCTCGGCGATGAACGCCTGGTCTTCCTTGCTCCAAAACAGAATGATCTCGTACCGGATGTCATCCACCATCCCCCTCCTGTTCCTTGGTCGAATCTTCCTCTGCTTCGGGTGCCCCTCCTAATGCGTAGGAGATCAGCAGGCCCCGCACTTGTCTAACCTGATACGCCTTTGCCTTTCCGGTGCGAGGTTGGATGTTGAGGATTTCTTCCACGCCCTCACGGGAGAAGATGTGATGATCGCCGCGAATGCGCTCGGCGAAACCCAAGTGATGCAGCAGGGCGCACAAATCGGCGAAGCGAATGTTGGAGTCCGCATTCCTGCGGAGGATCGTCTCCAGCGTCTTCGTGACTCTACTCACCGGCGACTCCCACACCTCCCGAACGACATCTCGCGGTGTAACGACACAAATTATCTGTTAGGTGTGCCTTGCTGCCTCGGCAACCCAGCCCTCGTCGAAACGGTGCTGGCCCAGCCCGACCGCATCGAACTCGTCCACAACCGCTCCCCGGTTCACGCCGAGCAACCGCAGCGAACGGTTGATCGCCTTGTCCAAGTAGGGCGGAGATAGGAAGTTCTCATCCACCCACTTGCTCTCGCATAGTTCGGGGACGAACACCACCGCGCCGTCTCGCCATACGACCGCCGCTTGGTTGCCGACACCAAAATAATTGGTCTCGATGTAAGCAAGCGGAAACGTCCGCGATTGCTCGGCTGCCCAATCGACGAGGCCAACTGTGAGTCGCCGTAGGTTCTCGAACGCCCACGGTCCATCGGGGCCAGCCAGATCCTCAGTGATCGGGAGAAAGCCGAAGCCCAAGGCGAGCGGCGCGACCACCATCCCTTCGCAGACGGCTGCCGCCTCGCAGAGTGGTTCGAGGTGGGCGATGAACCCGTGAATGTAGTGTGCCACTGCCGCCCTCCGCCGCCCAACTTCTGCTTCTACTGATCTACATCCGCCCATCCTACCACCTCGGCTATTCCCGTCAACCGCTTTCCAGCGGGTGTGGTTCTCGAAAGTAGGTAGAAAATGGATCCGCTTTTCCCGAGAGAAACCACTCTGCGAGGGCATCTCACCTCGTAAAGAGTATCATTTGCAGCCTTTCGACGTGGAGTGCCTCGTCCGGATTT
>JANXSH010001336.1 GCA_025356615.1 Planctomycetia bacterium
GCCGTATCAGAAGACCGAACACTACCTGGTGACGCGCGGGTTCCTGGCGAACCCGCAAGGGATGCTGCGGACGCTGCTGGCGGAGGACGGGCCTGCGGAGGGTGGTGAGTGAAAAGGGGGGGGGCGCGCCCCCGCCGGGCCTCGGAGCGGCACCCGCTGCTGACGTGTCGATCTCAGGGGGATTACGGTGGATTCGTAAAGCGGCCTATTGCGGCCAGCGCGAGGCGCTAATACGCTGAGGATGCCGCAGCCGTAGAAGAGGGCGAAGGCGGGCAGAATAGGCCGAAGTAGATCGGCCTAATCACTCGTCCGGCGGCGGAGGGACGCAATCGTGGGGAAGATCACTACCATTCATGGCTGCATCTTCGGTTACCCTGGAAGCATGAACAGGAGCGATCGCTTCTCCCGGCTTGTCGGCGAGAACGCTCGCGCGTTAGACCAGCTCCCAGCGACCGATGAACATCCTCCTCTTACGCGTAATATGTTCTCCATCACCGCAAGTGATTACACACAGCCAGGTTTCTACAAATATCAAATGATCCACTTCGCCGCCTCGTTGAAGTACATCGACGAAGCCTGGGAGGAATGGATACGCAAACTCGAAGTACTGTTGCGCGGGATGTATTGGAAGAAAGTGAATCTGAAACTCGAACTCGAATGGCCACCTGTCGGATTCGAGCATCGCAGCTATGAATATACATGGTTGCCCACCAATGTTGCCTTGAACGCTTGCTTTGGATCGGAATCGCCGTTGCCCATCGGCGAATGGGTTTTCTCCGGGGGACCTCGGTCCTTCGAGAATAAATCTCCGTGAACCCGCCCGCGGTGCGCGGTGCCGCCGAATCAGGCGCTACAGCAGACGGCGGGGCATGAATCGTTTCTGGGACTTCCAGCTCACCGGTGCCCCGCCGCTGCTGAACTGAGTCGTTCGGCGGCGGAGGCAAGACGTGTATGATTGAGGCGTTCGCAGAACGCTGGAACCGCAAGTGGTCGGCGTGCGGCTTCGAGGACATTGGCACCGAGATGGTCGTGTGTGGTTCCGATGTGCTACCTGACTCCGCCGCACCGTGTCTCAGTTTCGATCGGGCGGCTAGGCCGGCACCGATCTGGGAGGTGTTCGGCATCCCGTCCCAGTGGTCGCAGGCCGAGCGCGAGCGTTTGGCCCCGTATCGCATGATCGGCTCCGACGGGGCGGGCAACCCTATCTGCGTCGAGGAGGGGTCCGGGGTCGTCGTGTTGCTCGACCACGAGGACCGGTTCCGCACCCGGCAGTTCGTCAACAGCGGCGTCGGCCAGCTCGCCGATTGCCTGCTGGCGTACATGGGTGAGCGACAGCCGGAGCGGTTCCGAGCGGCGGTCCGGTTCATCGACGCCGCAGCGCTTGCCGAGCAATCGTTTTGGTGGCATGAGGCCGCTGGGCTGGGCGCAGAGGCCGAACCAGGCGCTGGTGCGATTCGTCGCATCTGAATGATCTGTAACGTTTTACGAAAGGAGAGTGGAGACGATGCCCCCTGTTCCGCCAGGGGTCTGCTAGCGCAGCATGCGACGGGGGCAACTCTGTGGTGTGAAGCATGCGCGACAACCTGACCTCGGCTTTCGAGACGGTCAAAACTGGAGGTTGATAGCATGATCGCCACTGCTTCGGACGCCAAAACTCATCTGTAGGCGAAAAATCTCCACGTCTCCAATCGTATCTCCTCACTCTGGATCGCCGCCACGGTCCGTGACGTGGGAGACGGTGTCATCCTGTCGAACGATGCTTGTTCGCTGATCGAGAACGCGGACGGCTGGGTTGCAAGTCTTCCCGGCGGAGGGTCTCTGCACCTACGAATTGCCGGGCACGCTGGAAGAACTGGTCCCCACCATTTCGGGCGTGTATGACCAATATCGGCGCGCGGGTGGGACCATCACGAATGCCTTTCGACAAGCCGTCCATGACCCGGATCGATAGGTGAACGGGTGTTCCCTCGAGCGCCCCTGCTCTACCCCCGCTGCTCGCGCACATTGAACTCCAGCTTCCAGCGCTGTTTCCCGTCACGGCTGAGGCACCACAGTTCCAGCGTGCCGACTTCCGTCACCTTGCTATGCAGATGCACCGGCACGACTCGGCCCTTGCCGGCGGTCGCCTCGAGTGTCGCCTGGAGCGGGGCCATCTCCTCGATCTCGGAATCCCACTCCTCGACGAGGGTGCCCACGTCGTCGTCGCGCCGGGTGGTCGAACTCAGGAACCGGAACTCCGCCGGCGCGCCGACGACCAGGCCGAACTCCTGGCCCGGCACATCGACCTCGCTGCCCTCCTCCATGCCGAACGGCACGACGCACAACGCCTTGAGCGGCGGCGGTGCGCCGGGGATGGCGGGGAGCGAGGTCTCGACGCCCACATAGTACACCCGCGCGGTGCCGCCCCGGATGCGCACGCCCTTGCCCCGGCGGACCATGCCGTAGTACGCCGCCCCGCGCGCCACGCTCAGGTCGAGGTCCGCGCTCGGCAGGACGCGAACGGGCGAATCGGTCCCCTGCCCCCAGGCGTTGAGGCGCGAGACGATGCGTGCTTGCAGGGGCGACGCCTTGAACACGCCGCCGTTGAACAGCACGGTCGTCGGTCGGGGCGGGCCGCCGGTGTGTTGCGTCAGCTCGGCGGCGTGCCGGGCGAGGAAATGTGCGAGGTGGACCGTCACCGCCGGGTCGCTGGCATACGGGAGGCCGATCTCCTGGAAGCCGGTGGTCCGGCCCGCCTTCGGGACGGCGTCGCCGGGGCACTCGGGGAAGAAGCCCTCGAGCAACTCGCGCTCCAGGTCGGCGCGAGTCAACTCACCCTTGATCGTGCCCGCGATCACCTTGCTGCCCCGACCGATCACCGTCACCGGGGCGCTTTCCAAAGACGGGTCGGCGAAGAGCTTCTCCTTCGCCTCCCGGCAACTGTGCCGGATCATCTGCATCTGCCCGGCGTCGAGTTTGATCGTCCGCGCGGCGAAGCCCTGCGCCACGACGTAGGCGAGCTTCCAGTCCATGTTGTCGCCGCCCAGCAACACATGGTCGCCGACCGCGACGCGCGTCAAACTGAGCCGGCCGGCCTCCTCGCCGATGGCGATGAGGCTGAAGTCGCTCGTGCCGCCGCCCACGTCGCAGATCAGCACCACGTCGCCGACCTTCACTTGTTTCCGCCAGCCCTCGCCCTGTTGGTCGAGCCAGGCGTAGAATGCGGATTGCGGCTCCTCGATCAGGGTGATGTGTTCCATCCCCGCCGCCCGTGCCGCCTCGACGGTCATCTCGCGCGCCGCCGCGTCGAACGACGCGGGCACCGTGAGGACGATGTCCTGCTGCTCCAGGCGGAAGTCGGTCTTCTCGCCCGCCATGCGCGTGTTCCACGCCTCGGCGAGGTGTCGCAAGTACATCGTCGTCGCCTCGAGCGGCGAGACGCGCCGATCGTCCTCCCCCGCGCGCCACGGCAGGATGGCGGCCCGCCGATCGACGCCGGGGTGACACAGCCACGACTTCGCCGAGCTGACGAGGCGCGTCTCGACCTGCGTCCCCTGCTTGCGCGCGTACTCGCCGACGGCGTAGTCGCGTTCCGGTGCCCAGGGCAGCTTGAGGCTCCCCGCCGGTACTTCGCCCGCGCGCGGGAGATAGAGGAACGACGGCAACAGCGGTCGGTCCTCGACAACGCCCGGATGCACGACCTGCGGCACCGACAGGATCACCGGACGTTGCGCCTCGCCCTCGGCCGCCGTCGTATCGACGTAAGCCAGGGCGCTGTTCGTCGTGCCCAGGTCGATGCCCACTACATATCGCGATGCCACGGCGGATCTCCTGGTCGTCGGCCAACCTGTGTCGAAGTGGTCATCTTAGGGGAGGCGCGGGGGGGCGTCCAGGGATGGGCTACCGGGCGGCCAAAGCTCCAGCACTCGGGCCGCGAAGGCGACAATCGAGAATCATTGCCGTGTACCAGTGATTTTGTGAACCTTCCTCGTGGGGTCGGAGAACTCGGCAGTAAAAATGGTCAATTCTTGATCGAACGTAAATAGGATACCCGTTTCTATATCTTTATCGTCAGTATTTCGATCGGGAGAGGAGAAGGAGTCGCGCACGAATTAAGCGGCCTTCCTTCCTCCTCTTGCCCCGCCATCTCGCTTACTTCGTGCGCGGCTCCTTGTGTCATTCCTAGCCGCGACGAGTACAATTCCTACCGCTTGCCTTATCAACGACCTGACGAGCAGCGAGGTGTTTTGGCCCCGGCCCAGTGGGTCACTTCGTTTCCGCATGGCCCGGCAGTGCCTTGATGCGGCTCTTGATCTCGTCGCGCTTCTTCTTGTATCGCTCGTCGCCGGTGCCGCCGTACTTCTTCTCGAAGTCCTTCATCGCCAGATCCTCGTCCAGCCCCTTCGGGCCGATGGCGTAGTCTTCGACGCGGAACCGCTTCGAGATCGCCTCGACGCGCTCGGGCGTTTCGATGAGGCGCGAGGCGAAGTGGACGCCGCTCATGTCGGCGGCGAGGTCGGCGAAACTGAAGCCGCTGCCGCCCTCCTGGGCGTCGAGGAGTTCCTTGGCTACCCCGGCTGCCTCGGCGGCCTTCGCCCCCAGCACCGCCGTCAGCCCCGCCGAGACGAAGAAGTGCTGCGCCAGGTCGTGCCGCCCGAACATCGTCGGCTTGCCGAGGACGGCGAGTCGCGCGGTCCGCTCGGCGTTCGTCTCGACCCGCCGCCAGGTAAGCGCGACGACGGGGTTGAATCGCATCAGCGATGAGCGGTCCATCGCCACGCCGAGGCCGAGGTTCAGCGCCGGCATCGCCTCGGCGGCGGGCAGATCCTTCGCCGCCTCGATCGCGGACCGGACGTACAACGCGGTCAGCTCGTCCCCCTTGCGCGGCTCGTCCCGCTTGCCGTTCTCCTCGCCCGCGCGGACGACTGCGGCGACGACGACGCGGGCACCCTGGACCACCTTCTCGCGGTCCGGCTTCGTCGGCTCGGCGGGGGTCAGCAAGAGCAAGATCAGGGGGAGCATGGGTCATTCCAGAGAGAGGGATCGGCGGGGACTACTCCGCGTCGGCTTTCGGGGCGGCGCGGCTGGCGACCAACACGAGGGCAGGCTCGATGATGCGCGTCGGCGTTTGCAGCACCATCAGGCCGGGGAAGAGCACGGCCCGCACGACGGACGATTTGCCGACGCCCGCTGCGCCGCGGACGAGGTGGGCCTCCGGGTCGAGGGGGGTGCCGGGCGCGGGGACCACGAGGCGCGCTTGCGGCGTCGCGGTCATCAAGGAGGCGAGGATCTCGAGCGAACTGCCGATCAGCGCGTCGAGGTGCCTGCCGATCGCGGGAGTCGTCTTCAGCCCCGTCGTCCGCGAAAGGGCGCTATTCACCTTCCCGGCGACGTGCTGACGCAGTTCCGCGAGGAAGCCGTGTTCGCCCTCCTCGTTCCAGGGGCGGTGCGAATGCCGCAGGCGGTGTTCCGCGATGATCGGTCCCGCGCGATAGAGGATCTCCTCGGCGAGGGACCGCATGAGTGCCCGACGACTCCCCTGGCCGAGCTGGTCGCGCAAGGCCCGCGCCATCGACGGATACGCCTCGTCCCGCAAATGGCGGAATCGCCCGACGAGCGGCTCGGCCTCCAGGGAGGGCTGTCCCGCCACCACCGGGAGCATCGCCGTCGAGGTCGAAAGCTCGTGGAGCAGGTCCGCCAGCCTCGCCTGGAGGTCGTGGCGGCGCGAATCGGCCTTCTCGAGCCTGACGCGGAGCCTCTTGACGCGAGTCCCCATCTTGCGGGCCATCTCCACCCCCGAGTCGCGCGCCAGATCGACGAGCAGCCGTGAACCGGGGAACTGCCGGTTGATCCGGTCGAGTTGCTCGAGGAAGTCTTGCATCAGGGTCGATAGGTTCATCTCGTCGCGGCTTTGCTCGGGCATGATCGACCTCGGTGTAGGAATGACGATACCCTTCGATGGTAGCATCTCGCATGGGCCGACCGCAACCGCGCCCCTCGCCGGTTGTCGTGATTTCGCCTAGACTGCACTCCGACTGGCAGGAAACGCCTCCCTTGACACCCCACTCCCCGAGTCGATCCCCATGCTTACCCCGACACGACGCACCTTCCTCCGCTCCGGCCTGGCCCTCGGCGCGGGCCTCGCGCTCGGCTCGGCGTCCGCCATCGGGCCGATCCGCCGCACCGGCAAGGCGAAGCTGAAACTCAGCCTCGCCGCCTACAGCTTCGACCGTCACCTCAGCCTGAGAGGCAAGAAGCCGCCCACGATGACCCTCGAGGACTTCATCGACCTCGGGTCGAAGCTCGGACTGAAAGCGCTCGAGTTGACCGCGTACTACTTCCCGAAGACTACCCCGGAGTACCTCAAGTCGATCCGGGAGCGCTGCGACAAGCTCGAGATCGCCGTGAGCGGCACGGCGGTCGGCAACGACTTCTGCAACCCCGACAAGAAGCATCAGGCCGAGCAGTTCGACATGGTGAAACGCTGGGTCGATCACAGCGCGGCGCTGGGCGCGCGAACCATACGCATCTTCGCCGGGACGCTCCGCAAGGGGGACACCGAGGACGAGGCCCGCAAGCGCGCCATCGACCTCATCCACAAAGCCTGCGACCACGCGGCGAAGTCGAAGATATTCCTCGCGCTGGAGAACCACGGCGGCATCACGGCCACCGCCGACCAGTTCCTCTCGATCGTCAAGGCGGTGAAGCACGACTGGTTCGGGGTCAACCTCGACACGGGCAACTTCCACACCCCCGACCCCTACGGCGACCTCGCGAGGGCCGCGCCCTACGCCGTCGTCGTGCAAATCAAGACCGAAGTCTTCCCCAGCAACAAGCGCGAGGCCGCCGACCTGAAGCGCGTCACCGGCATCCTCCGCAAGGCGAACTATCAGGGCTACGTCGCGCTCGAGTACGAGGCCACCGAAGACCCCCGCACGGCAGTGCCGAAGGTGATCGCGGAGTTGAAGAAGCTCATGGGCTGAAAAGAATGGGACACGGATCGGACGGATGAAACGGATACTAGACGACCGTTTCATAAGTTCCTCGCCACTCTTCTTAGCCCGACGCGCAAGTTTTGAAGTTGCGCCTTTCTGCGGTTACGCGAGATGGCTGATTGCGCAACTGATTACTCAGACAAGGCTTGTGGAAATGAGCTTTCACGCATCTTGCCTCATCGCATCGCGTTTTCATATTTGAGGGACAGACGTTTGTCGAGGCGCAAAACCTTGCCTGGTATACAGTTGCGGAATCAGCCACCTACAGACTCTCTCAAAAGGCGCAACTTCAAAACTCGCGCGTTCGTAGATGTAGAAGCTGCGGTAGGCTCCCGGTCGGTAGGTCTTGGTGGTGAGTTCTTCGTGCAGCCTCCACAACGCCCGCTCCTGATCGAAGTGGAACGAGGCCACGGCGGGGCGGAATCGCTTGCCCCTCCGGGCCGTGTCGGCGGCTCGCAGCAACGCCTCGAAGCTGATGACCTGTTGCCACAGGTTGCCGTGGCGTTTCATGGCTTCCCCACGCTCCTGAGCCAGCCGCCCACCAGCTTGCCGATCTCGTCGATGGAAAGGGCGGCGAATCCGTAGCTCTCCACCTTCAGGCACTGCAAGTCCTTGGCGAGCCGTATCTGGAATCGCAGAATTTCTAAAACGAGATTCGCTTGCTCCAGCAACTCCTGACGCTGCCTGGTGTACTTCGCCCGGATGAGGATCTCCAGCAAGTCGTACAGGTTCCGCTCGATCCGCTCCCCCAACACGAAGCGGTGATTCCTCGGGAACTTCCCCGTGTGATGGCAAGACCACAGGATCAAGTCATACGCCTTCGTTATCACTATTAGCTCTTCCGTTCGTCTAGGCTCGCCCATGTGGTCCTTAGTTCATGTGTACATTTGTTCTAAAATCTCAATATATTTTCGTCCCTTCGGGAGGGGTAATGCAGTAAAGAATTCAAGGAATAAAAGTCCTCGCCGGACGGAAACCGTTGTAGGTGAGCCGGTACGTCGGCACATCGCTAACACGGTTGGCAGAACGCACGTTCGACGGTCGAAGGCCGAACGAGCCGCCACGCAACACACGGTATACTGTACTAATGACTACTAGACTATTATTCAGTACCTCCTTGTCCTCGACTGCTCCCTCATCATCCGCTTTCGAATATGCACCGTAGGCTTCCTGACACCATGTAAAGCAGTTCCCCTGCACGTCGAACAGACCCAGGTCGTTCGGCTTCTTCTGACCCACCCGCTGCAATTTCCCATTCGAGTTCTTCTGATACCATGCGTAATTCACCAGCAACTCCTCCGTCTCCCCGTAATATCGGCTCGTTTCCGCCCCCGCTCGGATCGCATACTCCATCTCCGCTTCCGTCGGCAGACGGTATCCCTTCAGTGACAGGTAGCCCTCCTTCAGCTTCGTCACCGCCCCCTTCGCATCCGTCTCGTAGCACCACTGCTCCTCGTCGATCCCCTCCTCCTTGCTCAATAGGTTGCAGTATTTCGCCGCCATGTACCAGTTGATCCCCACCACCGGCAAGTCGGCGGAATGCGTGTACGCCTCGCCGACCTCGTACCTGTCCTTCGTCAGGCGGCGATACTGATCCAGCGTCACCGACTTCGAGGCGATCTCGAATGATCGACCGATCCGACGTTCGTGTCGGACTTCGTCAGACTGGTGATCTTTTTCGCCTTTCGGCGAACCCATCAGGAATGACACCGGGCCGGGGATCACCACGAACGTCTGACCCTGCGTGTTGACGTACCACTGCGGCTGGGCCTTCCCTTTGCCCTCCCTGACCAATTCCCTGATCCCTGCGATCTTCTTCTCCCGCCCTTCCCCATCCTTCGCCCATGCGTCGTTCACCTGCTTCAGCCACGCATCCTGCTTCCATTGCCGCAACAGCCATTCCGATGCCGCATGAAGCCCAGGGTCGGTGGCCGTCCGGTACATCTCACGCACCTTCGGCAGCATCGCCTTCCGGGCATCCGCCGACCACTCGCCGTACTCCCCCAGGGCCAGCAACAACGCCCGCCGTATCGTCACGTCCGTTTCGCCTTTCAGTCGCTCGACGACGGCCCCGGCCTCGGCACCCAGGGGATACAGGCGATGGATCAGATAGCTCCGTACCCTCGGATCGGGGCCGTGCTTCAACAGCGGCCACGCCTTCTCCGGTTGCCTCATCCGCAGCAACGCCACCGCCGCATTCGCCTGACGCTTCGCCCGTTTTTCCTTGTCCTCGTCCTTCGCTCCCGGCGGCAACGTCCGGTCGATCTCGCCGATCAGCACTGGCAGTCCTTGGTCAGCAGAATCCCCGAACTTCGCATAGATGACGGCGAACTGCTTCTCGTCGGCGTCCATCAGCAGGTCGGCCAGGACGGGCGGCTGGTCGGCGGCGTAGTCGGCCAGGATGTTCGTCGCCAGGGAGCGTTCCGATTCCCGCCGATTGGCGTCCCGGTAGATGGTTGCCAGTGACGCTGACAGTTTCCCCTTGATCGGGCGAAAGCCCTCCAGCCAGATGCCCAGGAACACAGGGTTCTCCCCGACCAGTTGCTCCACGACCGGGCCGCTGGCCTTTGCCCACTTCTCGCTCTCGGGGTCGTACTTCGCCAGCGCCGCCGCCGCCCGCAGCCGTTGCGGTTCCTTACCCTTCTCGGGCTGGTCCACGACCGCCCACAGCTTGTCCCGCAACTCGTCCTTGTGCGGGGCCAGGGCGTCCCGAATGACCGGCACTTCGTGCGGCTCGGCGTCGAGCAGCCGACCGTGCAGGTAAGCGACCTGGCCGGGGTCCACCGGCAACAGGGCGAGGCTGGCGTGGAGCTTCTGCCGGGACTTCGCCGCCGCCTTGTCGTTCTCCTCCCGCAGCAGCGGATCGGTCCACTGACGATACTCGGGCATCTCGCCGATGATGGCGGCGGTTTGCGCCGTCTCGGCATCCAGAACCCGCTGCACCAGCCCGGCGGCGTGGGTGGCCTTCTGCTGCTCGACCACCCGTTCACGGACGACCAAGCCCGTCACCGTGGCGACGGCGAGGAACACGCCGAGAACCGCCCCCCGCATGGCGTGCAGCCGGCCCGCCTTCGCCATCATCTTCTTCTGCTGCGGCGTCCAGTTCTTCTTCTGCGTCCACCACTTGATCTGGAGCCACTGCAACAGCGACGGCAGTTGCCGGTTCTCCGGGCGGGCGGTCCACACCGCCGCCCGATCCGCCAGCAGCAATTCCGCACGACCCCGCCTCGTCTCCTTCTGCTTCCGCGTCAGCCAGTCCCGCAGCGACGGCACCAGGTAGTCGTGCGTCAGTTGGTAATACTTCTGCCCTACTACGACCTTCGTGCTGGAACCACTCTCGGAATCGACTCCTTCGGGATCGGTCGGCGTGATCAGCCGAAGTTCGCCGTCGAGAATCCGCAGCATGGCGTCGAAGTCTTTGGGTCGGCCTTCATAGCCCGACGCGGCGAGCAACTCCTGTTGCGACCGCATGTTCCCCTTGATGTCCGTTCCGATGTCGGGCAGCAAGGCTTTCAGGACCGCCTGGACCGCCTTCTGATGCAGACGGTGTTGCGGTGACGCGGTCGAGGCGGCGAAGGTCTCTTCGAGAAAGGTGACGCCGACGCCCTCCATGCCGCCCACTTCTTTCAACGTCGCGGGCGTCCAGGGCTTGCCCTTGACCATCTCGGCGAACAGGGCGAGTCGTACCGAGATGACCTTCCCTTCTTGTGCCAAACCGGCCACCGATTGGTCGAGGAAGGCGTCTTGCTCCTTGGTCAGACCATCGGCCCGCTCAGGCAAAGTGCCAAAGGCCCGACCAAAAGCGGCAAGCACTTTTTTCGCATGGCGTTGATCGAAGAGATCAACCAGAGCCATATTGTGGCCCTGGAGAAGTTCTATTTCCAGGTCACCCATGAACCGACTGACGGCCAGCCAGAAATCATCTCGCACCATGACGATGCACTGTAATCGGCCTCCGTCGCAATGCCGCAGGGCTTGGACCAGTTCGGTGTTGGCGTCACTGCCCTTGACGTGGAGCCACTGCTCGAACTGGTCGAGGACGATGACAACCTTCTTGCCCGCAGGGAGGTAACGCCCCCGTCGCAGGGCCGCAAGCGTTTCGATCACCCCCAGGTTCTCGGGCAACTCTGGACAATGCTTCCGCAGTCCTTTCAGCAGCCGGGCCTCCGTGTCATCGGCAGTCGCCTCGACGTACACGGCGATCACATGCTTCGCGAGCCTCGGCAACAGACCTGCCTTCACCAGCGACGATTTGCCACACCCGCTCGGCCCGTAGATCAGGCCGACCGTGAAGGTGTCGTCGGCGTCCATTGCTTCGATGCGAGTCTTCCAGAATCGAATACTGTCGGGCAACCCGTCCCGGTCCCGTGCCCCCGGCAACAGTTCGAGAAAGAAATCAGCGTCGTGGGCGTCGAAGGACCGCAATCCTTTCGGCACGATTTTGATGGGCTGGCTGTCGGAAGTTGGCGTCTTGGCCGTGACGGATGAAGGAGCAGATGGCACAGCAGGAGTGACGGACGTTGGCGAAGGAAAGCCACTCGATGGCTGGCGGGTCTTCTGCTCGGCCAGAAAGTGCCGCAGATCGTCGGCCATGTCCTGAGCGGTCATGTACCGTTCGGAAGCCCGTTTTGCCATCGCCTTGAAACAAATCCGTTCCAGTTCCTTCGGAATGCCTTCATCCACCTGCCGGAGCGGACGAGGTTCGTG
>JANXSH010001342.1 GCA_025356615.1 Planctomycetia bacterium
CACGAACCTCCGCACCGCGTCACTAAACGCCACCGGCTGCTCCATGTTCGACAAGTGCCCCGCCCCCTCGAGGATGACGAGTTTCGCCCCGGCGATGCCCTTCGCCATGCTCTCGGCCATTGCTGGCGGCGTCAGCACGTCTTCGCGGCCTACGAGGACGAGCGTCGGCACGCGGATCTCCCCGAGGAGGGGCCGCGAGTCGGGGCGGTCGCGTAACACCCGGAGGGCCGCGACGATGCCGGCGGGGCGCTCCTCCGCGCCGATTCGCCGCACCAACTCGACGAGGTCGGGCCGCTGAGAGTGGGTCGAAGCGCCGAGGAGCTTGGGCAACATCTGTTCGATCACCGCCGAAGCGGGACTCGAGGAGGCGAGGCCGATCATCTTGTCGCGGTTGGCCTTCGCGGTGTCGTCGTCCGGCTCGGCGCGCGTGTCGGCGAGGATCAGTCCCGCGAGCCGATCGGGATACTTCCGCGCGAAGGCGAAGGCGACGTAGCCGCCCATCGACAGGCCGCCCAGGACGATCGGCCCGGTTATGCCGAGCGAGTCGAGCGTCTCGGCGACGGCGTCTGCCATGCCGTCCACGGTGGGCGTGTCGCCGAGCAACGGGCTGCCGCCGAAGCCGGGCAGGTCCGGCGTGATGAGCCGACATAAGTCCGCGAGCATACCGCGCTGGGGTTGCCACATCGCCCGCGAGAGCGGGAAGGCGTGCAAGAGTACAACGGGAAGACCCGAACCGATGTCATCCACTTCGAGGACCATGTCCAATGCCTCCGGGGGTGTCAACGGAATCCAGGGACGCTGTAGGCCGCGTGGAGGGCGATACCAATTCGGGCCGCCCTCACCCTAAAAGCCTTCGTCACCGAAGGGTGTGGCCTTCGCTCCGCTCGACCCATCCTACGTCTTGTCCCATTATTCGGCATAATCGTCACGTCGGCCACCGTCGCGCGCCGATTCTATCTGCTGAGACCCTATCGGGGCGATCTCGCGTGGCGTTGTTCGCTTGTACAGGAGCGTGTGGATGAGCAGCATCTCTCTGCCGAGTCAGCCCTCGGCCCGGCGATCGGGCAGTACGCTGGTCGCTCTCGTGCTGGGTCTACCCCTGGCGGCCTGCATCCTCGCCTCGTTCCACTACGGGCCGCTGCGCGGCTCGTCGGTGTTCCGCTACGTCGAACACCCGGTGCAGTGGGTCGAACTCTGTTTCTTCTGCGTCGGCATGACGGCCCTGACGCTCCGCTGGTTGAGCCTCCGCGTCGAGAACGCGGCCTGCGTCATCGACATCCTGCCGCGCTGGGACTCCAAGCCGGTGCCTGCGGCCCGCGCCCGCGACCTGCTCGCCAGCGTCGATCGCCAGCCGGACGCCATCCGGGGGACGTTCATGGCCCGGCGACTGCGGGCCGTCCTCGAGTTCATCGCGCAGCGCCAGAGCGCGGCGGAACTCGACGACCAGCTCCGTAGCCTGAGCGACGCCGACGCCGTCGCGCAGGAGAACAGCCTCGGGCTGATCCGCTTCCTCACCTGGGCCATCCCGATCCTCGGGTTCCTCGGGACGGTCGTCGGCATCACCGGGGCCATCGCCGGGGCCACGCCGGAGATCCTCGAGCAGTCGATGTCGTCCGTGACCGACGGCCTCGCCGAGGCGTTCGACTCGACGGCCCTCGCCCTGGGGCTGACGATGGTCCAGATGTTCGTCTCGCACCTCGTCGAGCGGCAGGAACAGTCGTTGCTCGAGAACGTCGATCGCCAGGCGGAGCGCCAGCTCGCCCACCGCTTCCAGCGCGAGTCGGTCGATAGCTCCCCCGTGCTGGAGGCGGTGCGCCTCGGCTCCGCCGGAATGGCGCAGGTCGTCGAAGCCACGGTGCAGAAGCAGGTCGAGCTGTGGGCGGCGGCCCTGGGAGAGCCGGAGAAGCGGGCGTCGATGATCTACCAACAGGTGCAGGCGCAGCTAACCAAGGCGCTGGGCCAGGCACTCGACAACACCGCGACGACCTACGCCGAGCGACTCTCCGTCATGGAGAAGCAGACGATGGAGCGGACCGGGCAGATCCTCGAGGAGATGCACGGCCTGGCGGCGGCGATCCGCGACACGGGCCGGGAGCAGCAAGAGACCCTGCGTCGGGTCGCCGACGGCATCGCCGGTCAGGCGGACGTGATGGGCAAACTCCAGCGCGACGCGACGGACCTCGTCCACCTCCAGGCGGTGTTGCACCAAAACCTGGCGGCCCTCGCCAGCGCCAGCAACTTCGAGGAGGCGGTCCACAGTCTGACGGCGGCGGTCCACATGCTGACCGCGCGGGCTGCCGGCTCGACTCCCTATGTCACCCAGGGGAAGGCGGCATGAGACGACGTAACCACCTCCAGGTCAACACGTTCCCCTTCCTGGCCGTCCTGCTATGCGCGATGGGGTCGCTCATCCTCATCCTACTGGTCATGGACAAGCGGGCGAGGCGGGCGGCCCTGGCGCGGGGACAGGACATCGCCGGGAAGGCGACGCGCGAGCGGGACGATGCCATCGCGGCCCGCGCACGGGAGAATTCTACCAAGCAGGGCGAGGTCAAGACCGCCTACGACCGCAAGAAGTCCGAACTCAAGGCCCGCCTCGACGCCGAGCAGCGCGCCCTCGACGGCGAGATGAGACAGGTCCAGACCCGCCTCGCCGAGATCGCCCAGGAGTTGCGTAGCGAAGAGGATCTCGTCGGCAAACTGCGGACGAACGTCCGCACCGAGCAGGTCCGGTTGACGCGCCACGAACAGGCGTTGGAGTCGGCCCGAAAAGAGGCTGCGAGCCTGGAGGGCAAGTTGTCGAACGGCGACCGCGCCAGGCACAAGCTCGCCGCCGACATGGTCCAACTGGAGCAGATCATCCGGGATCTCCAGGAGACCCGGAAACGCGACGCGATGACCTACTCCGTCGTCCCCTACAAGGGCAAGCACGGCGAGAAGCGCCGCCCGCTCTACGTCGAGTGCAACGCCTCGGGGCTGGTCTTCTACCCCGATAAGCTCACGCTGGCCGACCCGTCCATCCCCGCGATGCGCGAGGAGATCGCGAAACGGGCATCGAAGCTCGCCGAGCAGCGCAAGCAGGCGGGGCTGAAGGAAGAGCGCGCCTACCTCATGATGCTCATCCGACCCGAAGGCGTCAAACGCTACTATCAAGTTCAGTCCGCGATCCTCGACCTGCCCGTCGAATTCGGGTACGAGTTCGTCGATGGCGACTGGGTGCTCACGATCCCCGAGACCACAGAGCCGATCGAGACGGCGTCTACCCCCGAAGAGGTCAAGCCCAGAGACGAATCCGTTCGCCTCGTGCCACCAGGTGGCACGGTGGCCAGGATCGAGGAGGGGGGCATCGCCCCCGGAGGGTCGCCTGGAGGCTCGCTGATCGGCAGTGGCCCAGGGATCGGAAGCGGTCCAGGGATCGGTAACGTTCCGTCGGTCGAAAGCGGTCCGGTGTTGGGCAACGGCCCAGGGAGCGGCAATGGTCCGCCGGTCGGGAACGTTCCAGGGAGCGGCAGCGGCCCAGGAATCGGAAGTGGCCCCTCGGTCGGTACCACGACCCCCGATACAAAGGGAGCCGAGGCGGGTGTGCGATTGAGTCGTCCGCAGACTCTCGGGGATGGCCCCGACCTGGAACCCGGCTCAGGCGGGGGCGTCGTCCCGAAGGGCGGGCCGTCGATCGGAGAACCTCTACCACTCATCGGCGAGGCGAAGCCCCAGGGCGAGACGCCACTGGTACGGCTGCCCTCCGTGCTGCCCGGATCGATCGCCGCAGGAGGCGGTCAGGGAACGCCGGCGGTCTCGGAAGGGCCGCGCAAGCCGAACGGACCGGCGTTCCAGGGGCCGGACCTCGGCCCCGCCAAGCCGCGAGCCTTCCCGCTGCTCCCGGCCCGCATTGGGGGGGCGGAAGAGATGACGGTCTACGTCGAGTGCCTGTCGGACGGGGCGGTCGTCTACCCGTCGGGCAAGTCGATCTCGATCGACTCGCTCAACCATAGTCCCTCCCACAACGCGCTCCACCAGGCCGTGGTCGCCCAGTTGGCGAAGCACAGGGGGGATCCGAAACGCCGGACGTTGCGATTCCTCATCCACCGCGACGGCGAGCGGACGTTCCACCTGGCGTATCCGGTGTTCAACGGCCTGGACGTGACCAAGACGCGCTACAGCCTTCAGTCCGATGACGATGTCTCGCGCATCGTCGCCGGTGAATGAACCACCCCCGGAGTACCTGGTATGGCTCGTCGCCGCAGACCGCACCGCGAGATCGCCTTCAGCTTCGACTCGTTCCTCGATGTCGTCGCGAACGTCGTCGGCATCATCCTCAAGCTGATCCTCGTCGCCTGGGTCGGCGGGAGGGCGTATAAGGCGAGCATGCCGACGACGGACCTCGCGCCGATCCCGGTCCTGGCGGAGCCTGCCCCGTTGCCCGCGCCGACGGACGGTCGGCAGCCGATGTTCGTCCAGCATCGTCGCGAGATCGGCGCGCAACAGAAGGCGCTGATCGGCAAGGAGGCCGAGCGCGAGAGTATGCGAACCGTCGCGGGCCAGTTGCGGCTCGACCTGAAGGCGCTGTCCGCGAAGTGCCAGGAGGCCGAGAAGCACGTCGGGTCGATGACGGAAGACATGAAGCGGAAGGCGAAGGTGATCCACAGCGTCGGCCTGGGCGAAAAGGAACTCGCCGAGCGCGCCGCCAAGCTCGTGGCCGAGGCGGACGCGCTGCGAAAGCTTCCCTCGCCGCGCAAGGAGTTCCGCTACCGCACGCCGATCAGCGCCGCGCTCCAGACGCATGAGCTGATGTTCGAGTGCAAGGCGGGCCGCGTGACGCTCATCGACACCGAGGCGCTGGTCGGCATCATGCGCCGCGACAGCAAGGCCCAGGCCGAGCAACTCCGCTCGCAGTGGGAACTCAGCCCGACGACCGCCCCGGTCGGTCCGTTCCGACTCCGCTACACGCTGGAGCGCGAGCGGTCGGCCCTGTCCGGCCCCGCGACGGGAACCCCGGTCGATGGCGCGTTCCGCTACACCCGCACGCGCTGGGAGGTCGAGCCGATCGCCGCCGAGCGGGGCGAGCCGGCGGACAAGGCGCTCGCCGCCGGGTCGGACTTCCGCGCGGTGATCGACAAGACGGACAAGAAGACGACGGCGGTGACGCTGTGGGTGTACCCGGACAGCTTCGTCCTGTATCGGCAGCTGCGCGACTACATGCACGACCGAGACATCGTCGTCGCCGGTAGGCCGCTGCCCGAAGGCGTGCCGATCGCCAGTTCGCGAACGGGGACGGTGTCGCGCGGGCAGTGAGCGAAGCCCGAGTTGACGACTTGTCGAGCGCGGGTCTCCAAAGATATTACCCCGGCACGAAAGGGGATCACTCGGAGGCGACGCGAAGACCTCACCCCCCCAGCCCCCCTCTCCCGCAGGGAGAGGGGGGAGCAAGACCGCATAGGGGAAGCCGGGCGCTCAGAGACACGCCTCCGGCTCCCCCTCTCCCGCAGGGAGAGGGGGTTGGGGGGTGAGGTCTTCGCGTCACCTCCGAGTGATCCCCTTTCGTGCCGGGGTAATATGCGCGCTTCATCGCGACGCGGCGTTCGGGGCCGGTCGGCTCCCGTACCGCGAATACACGATTTCGATCAGGTTCGTGATCGGCCCGACCGTGAACAGGGCGTAGTAGAGCGAATGCACGGTCTCCCATCGGAGGCGGAGGTACGTCTCCGTGACCGCGACGAGGACGGCCACGATCACTTGACGCCACCAGGTCTTGGTCGTCGTTTTCGGATCGGTAATCATGAAGAAGATGTAGAGCTGGAACATCGGACTCGTCATCGGCGCGAGCTCGGTCTCGAATTCGTGGCTCGTCCACCACGCGCGAAGCAGCGACAGCGGCACGAACGCCGCAACGAACGCGAGCGGGATGTGCAGCCGGCCCAGTTGCCACAAGATCAGGCCGCCGAGGATCCAGATGATCGCGACCGCCCAGATTTCGTTGCCCGCCTGCACGCTGAGGCTGGCGACGTGTTCGGGGGCGAGGGTGAGCATGGCCGCCACGCCGAGGTTCGTCGGGTTCCACAGGTGGCGGTCGCCGACGCGCAGGACGTACTTGCTCGTGATCGAGATCAGGCCGACCATGACGAACGGCCAGGTGGCGGGCGACTTGACCAGGATGCCCGCGCTGATGCCGGAGACGTAGGCGCTGGCGAGGTGCGGCCACTTGCCGTAGAAGAACCGCCCGATGAGCATCTCGGCGGCGATCGTCGTGAAGATCGCGACGAAGGTCGGAGAGAAGCTCTGGATGGCCCCACCCGTGAGCTCGCTGAGCAGTCGGCTCGAGTGATTCTCGAGGATGCCGAACCCCGCATCGCCGAACAAGAGAATGCTCGTAATCAGCAGAGGCGCGTGGAACCGCTTGTCACGGCGAAGGATGTCGAACCAGAGGACGACGACGCCGACCAGAACCGTGGCGACGAGCCAGGCGGCGGCGCTTTTGGAGGCGATCGAAACGCCCGTGATCGATAGCCACAGGCTGGAGAGGTCGAGTCCCAGCGTCTCGCGGTAGACGAAGTAGGCTACCAGGAGGCCGAGCGTAATCCCCACGCGGACGAACAGGCCCGTCGAAGCGCCGGGTGGGCCGGCGAGCGTGGGCCGGGACTTCGGCCCGGCGGGGGTCTGCATGATACTCGTCGTGGGGGTCACGGTCGTGCCTCCTTGATCTTGTGGAGCTGGTTCGGCTTCGGCGTCGGGATGGTCTGGGTCTTGCCGGAGGGCCACTGGATGACGACTTTCTCGATCTTCGCCTGCTCGCCGAGGCCGAAGTGCAGGCGACGCATGTTCTGCGAGGCGTAGGCGTTGCCTCCGGTGATCGCCTGGACCTGCTCCTGGGTGCGGTCGGCACCCTTCATCTTCCACGAGACGCGCACTTGAGCGCCAATCGCGCTGGTGTTGCTGTCGGCGCTGGTCAACTCGAACTGGACCCAGTCTCGGCCCTCGGCGACGGTGTTCTTGTAGACGAGCAGCGGGCCGTTCTGGTTGGCGACCACGACATCGAGGACGCCCCGGTCGAAGAGATCGACGAGGGCGACGGCTCGGCCATCGAAGGTGTCCTTGACGCCCACCGCGCGGGCGATATCGACGAACTCGCCGCCGCGATTCCACCACAGGTGCTTGGGCTGATAGCCCGCGAGGCTGCGGCCCTTCATGGGGGGCCAATACTTGGCGTCCTGGATGATGGCCTTGTTGCCGCCCGCGATGATGCCGTAGTCGAACCAGTAGTTCTTCGCCTTGTCCAGCGAGATGTATCCGTTCGCCAAGTAGATGTCCTGGAGGCCGTCGTTGTTCAGGTCGCCGAACTGGGCGGACCAACTCCAGCCTCCGCGCGAGACTTTCATGTCCTCCGCGTCGTTGCGATACTTGGGTTCCTTCCCATCGGGGGCGCGGTCGGGCACCCAGAGGTTGTTGCCCTGGACGAGATTGCCCGCCTCGGTGATGTTGCTGACGTAAAGCGAGAAGCGTCCGTTGTTGAAGATGTCGCCGGCGCTGACGTTCATGCCGCTCTTGGGCGACTCGCCGATCTTCGTCTTCTGGCCGATCTCGACGAAGCCCTTGCCTTGTTTGTTGCACAGGAACTCGGAGACGCCGTAGTCGTTCGCGAGGACGATGTCGGGGTAGCCCGTGCCGCACAGATCGACGGCGACGACGCCGAGCGTCCAACGGGTACTCGTGATGCCCATCTCCTTGGTCACGTCTTTGAATGTGCCGTCGCCCATGTTCTTCAAAAGGTACTTGCGACCGCCGTTCTTGGCGTACTCGAAGCTCTCGGGCATCATCTTCGTCGTGGTGAGTTTGTCGAGTCGCAAGTCTTCGGGCCAATAGCCCGCGATGAACAGGTCGAGCTTGCCGTCGCGGTCGAAGTCCACCCAGACGGCGCTGTTCGCGTTGACCCAGTCGGGCAGGCCGGCCTTCGCGGTGACGTTCTCGAAGCGCTTGCCGCCGACGTTGCGGTAGAGTTCGGGCTTGCCCCACTTGTAGACGAGCAGATCCTCGAAGCCGTCGCCGTCGAAGTCGCCCCAGACGGCCCCCATGCACACGCCGGTGCCAGGCTTGTTCAGATCGGCGATGCCCATCTTCTCGGCGACATCGACGAACTTTCCGTCGCCGAGGTTGCGGTAGAGGGCGTTCTTGCCGCCCTCCTTG
>JANXSH010001377.1 GCA_025356615.1 Planctomycetia bacterium
CACCTTGTCACCTTGTCACCTTGTCACCTTGTCACCTTGTCACCTTGTCACCTTGTCACCGACTCACCGACTCACCGACTCACCGACTCACCGACTCACCGACTCACCGACTCACCGACTCACCGACTCACCCAATGGGCGAAGTGGGAAAAATGGACGATTCAGGCGATCCGCGCCTTGACGATATCAACAGGTGTGAATAGATTGGAGTTGATGGATTGCGCGGTTAACATCTTTACGAGAAGATGGTTCACCTCGCAAGGAGAAAACTCTCTTGGATCCGAGAGCCATTCCCAGACTCAGGCAGCCATTCTCTTCCATCCGGTGAACAGGACTTTCACTGCTCGAAATCTCCTTCCCGTTACTCGTCCAGTCGAGTTCAGCGAACACCTGAACACCGCGCTGGATCATGCTTGGACTGGTGTTTTCTCTCACGGAACAGAGAGCGTCTAACCAGTTAGCATCTCGCATCGCATCCTCGGGGACACGAGGATCGAGGCATAAGTCGATCCGAATCGATTCTGCCCAGGCGAGTTCCAAGGGAAACAAGCTCGTTCGTCTCGTTTCCCCATCGACTCCCCTTGGAGTTGATCGTGGGAGCAAGGCGAAGGATCGTGGATTCCAAGTTCGCTAGGGGAAGGTCGATGGAGTAAGACAGAATACAAGGTACAGATACAGGCTCAGGCTAAGAAAGGAGAATCGCCGATGCTGGTACTGTCCAGGAAAAAAAATGAGTCGATCGTCATCGACAACAACATTGTCGTGACGGTCGTCGAGATTCGCGGCGACAAGGTCCGGCTCGGGATCGTGGCTCCCAAAGATGTCCCGGTCCATCGCCAGGAAGTCTATGACGCCATCCACGGCCTGAATGCCGCCCCGCAGGCGGCAGTCCCGGCCCCGGTTATCGTCAACGCCAACGCCTCCGAACCGCCCGCGCGTTCGGTCTGACCGTCCCGCACTCCCACCATCTTCGTTCGCCGGACGAGAGCGGTTTGCTTTCGACCGGCCTCGCGCCATCGTCGGGGCCATTCCTTGGCCCTCTATGCTAGTCCGTATTGGTCCATCTTGATGCTCAACGTCGTTCGGTGCATCCCCAAGATGAGTGCCGCCTGCGATCGGTTGTTCTTCGCCTCGGCCATCGCGTGGCGGATCGCCCATTTCTGGACTTCTTCGATGTTCAGACTCTCCGGGCAATCCATCACTTTCTCGCACGAATCATCCTCATTCGGAAGCCGCAGATCGGCCGGCTGGACCGTGCAGTGGCCCTCGGTCAGCGCCAAAACGCCTTCGAGAGCGGACCGCAGTTGCCGAACGTTACCCGGCCATGAGTACCCTCCGAGGGCCACGAGCGCACCCTCGGACAGTTCGACCGAGTGCCGATACTCGCCCCGGAAATGCTCCAGGAAGTGGGCCGCGAGTTCGGGCACGTCTTCGCGATGGTCCCGCAGGGCGGGCACGTCGATCTTCGAGGTGAAGCGATAGTAGAGGTCCTTGCGGAACGTGCCGAGTCGGACGGCCTTTTCCAGGTCGCAGTTGGTGGCCGCGATCACTCGGACATCCGTCGATTCCCGCTTGTCGGAGCCGATCGGTTCGTACTGGCGCGTCTCGAGGACACGCAGCAACTTGACCTGGATCTCCATCGGCAAGTCGCCGAGTTCGTCGAGGAAGAGCGTGCCCATGTTGGCTTGGGCGAAGAACCCGGCGTGGTTGCGAATGGCTCCCGTGAAGGCCCCCTTGACGTGCCCGAACAGGAGGGACTCGGCCAGGCTGCCGGTGATCGTGGAGCAGTTGACGGGCACGAACGGGCCGAGGTGTCGAAGGCTCTGCTTGTGCAGCTTGTGGGCGACGAGTTCTTTGCCGACGCCGGTTTCGCCCCGGATGAGGACGGTACAGGGTCGCGGCGCGAGTTGGAGGATTTGTTTGCGGAGACTCGCCATCACGACGCTCGAGCCGATCAGCCCCTCGCCCGCCTGGGGCGAGTGGATCAGCAACCGCGAGATGTCGGCCTCGCGGGCACGGCGGTAGCGCAGCAGGTGAAGGGCCGACGCGAGACTGGTCGCAACGACCTCGCAGAATCGGACCTGGCGCTCCGTGAAGGCGCGATGGGATTGATAGGCGTGGAGCGCCCCCAGGGGTGCTTCGGTGCCGACGCCCGGAACGGGGATACATACCGCATCGCGGAAATCGGACAGGCTGTCGCTGCACAGGGTGCCCGTGTCGGGGGCGCACAACCAGACCATGCGGCGTTTCTGCTGGACCTGCTGGGTCAGCCGGTGGCTGAGCTTTTGATCGACCTTCGCCACCGTCGGAAGAACGAGACGGAGATCGACGGCGTCGTCGAGGCTGAGATAGCCGACGTGATCCGCCCCGCTCTGGGCGAGGACGATTTCGAGCGCTCGGGCTACGAGGTCGCTCAGAGAGGTCTCGTTGAGCGACTGATTGGTGAAATAGAACAGGGATTTCAGGTCGTCCGTATCGAGCAGCGTCGTGTCGGCCCTGGCCGCGAGAACGATATGAGACGAATCGGCACGGATGGTTTCGGCCTGCGGGTCGTCTTCCTGGAATCGGAGGACGACCTTGCCGATGACGATGGGCTGCCCGTGGCAAAGGGAGACCGCCTCGATGGCCGGCAGGCCATCGACGAGGGTGTGATTCTTGGTCTCGTCCTCGTCCCGAATGCGCCAGTTGCCCGAGTCGTAAAAGACGCGGGCGTGATGGCGTGAGGCGTGGCGATCCCGCACGACGATGGTGTTATCGGTGGCTCGCCCAAGAAGCACGACATCGGACTCGAGCAGCGCATGGGTGCGCGGGAACGCCTTGCCACTCTCGACGATCAGTTGTGCAGCCATGATCGATGCCTCTCGAGGCGACAGGTGGCGAGGAGTAAAGAGTACCTCGTTTTCGCCACTGCGCCTAGAGAATATCGGAAAACAATGACAACCAGTTTCGGGATCGCCCCAGCCCAAGGATCCCATGCGGCAGCGCTTGTCGGCGCGTCGAGTCAATCACCAATCATCTGTGGCGCGGCGGATGTGAGTGAGGATGAGCCGGCCTCACCTTTCGCCCACCGATCCGCATCGATGTCGGGATTGTCGTCTTGGAAGCGGGCCAGCAACTCCTGTCGCGGGAGTTGTATCATTCGAGGGTTCTTCTTCAAGAATTTGATGAATCGAACCGTGACATCACGCTCCCGCGCCATGGCCTCCTGTTTCTCTGCTAATGCGTTGCGGGCGTCCCGAGCCGATCGATTCGCGGCCAATGCGAGGACCGTCGCCGTGCCTGCTCCGCCAAAGAGGAGCAACACGACAACGAGCAACAGCGAGGCCACAGCCTTGTTGCGACGACACCAGCGCCAGGCTCGTTCGATCGCACTCACGGGGCGTGCGGTGATCGGCTCGCCCCGCAGGAATCGGCCGAGGTCGTCGGCCAGGTCGAGGGCTTTGGCGTAGCGCTTCGCCGGCTCTTTGAGAAGGCACTTCAGGCAGATCGTCTCGATGTCGGCGGGTAGTGCCGGGTTGAGTCGCCGGGGAGGGACAGGCTCTTCGACGACCACCTGGCGCAACGTCTCCAACGTCGTCGCCGCTTTGAACGGCGGCCGGCCCGTGAGGCAGTCGTAGAGGATTGCGCCCAGCGCGTAGACATCCGCGAGCGGGCCGATCTCTTTTCGGCCTTCGGCCTGCTCAGGGGCCATGAACGACGGCGTGCCCACCACCGCGCCTGTCTGCGTCATGCCGACTTCGTCGAGTTCTTTCGCGAGTCCAAAGTCAGCAATCCGGGGCTGGCCGTCTGCCCCGATGAGGATGTTTGCCGGCTTGAGGTCGCGGTGAACGACCTGAGCCGAATGCGCGACGCCCACAGCCCGCGCGAGGAGTTCGACGAGTCGGCCCGCTTCGGTCGCTTCGAGCGGGGTGCCGTTCAGTTTTCGATCGAGGTTGCCCCCTGGACAATACTCCAACGCGAGGAATGGCCTGCCCTGGTGATCGCCCACCTCATAGATCGACACGATATGAGGGTGTTGTAAGCGAGCGATCGCCTTCGCTTCCGTTTCGAAGCGCCTGAGCTCCTCCGTGCCAGCCAGACTACCCGACAGGATCATCTTCAGAGCGCATGGGCGATTCAGTTGCATCTGTCGAGCCTGGTAGACGATTCCCATTCCCCCGCGCCCCAGTTCGCCGAGGATCTCGTACCCAGGCGGTGCCGAGATCGTGGAAATGGCACCAGCAGAGACTCCCGGTGTCAAGGTCTGCAACTCGTCCGAATCGCAGCGGGCATGGCCGAGGGTCGGATCCAGCTTCGGCAACGTGGTGATTGGCCCTAATTCCGCCGCCAGCCGATCGATCTTCATCAGCCAGTCGATTCCTTCCTGTAGATGTTGAGCCATCGACGAATCGTGAGGGCACAGGCTCGCCGGGGTCAAGGGTTTGCCCTGGATCCGTGCCTCTTGCCAGCGAAATAACAAGGTACTTAGACTCGATGTACTCATCGCTTCGTTCCAAGGAGGGATCGGGACGACGCTCGACATATAGGATGTTACCCACTCCCGCAGGATGGGGCAACAACCCAGATTGCTTTCGTCCTCACCGCCGCGCTATCGGCTGGCCAGCCGCAACAGGAAGCTCGTCGCCAGGAGCGCGACCGCGCCGGCGGCCCCGAGCAGGCCGATGAAGATGGGGTCGAAGAACATCGCCTGAAACGACGGGCCGATCACCGCCCAGGCCAACACGGTGAGCATCACGCCCAGCGACAGCGAGGGGCCGAAGGGGAGGTCTTGCCGCCGCGTGACCGCGAACCGGACGACGGCGAAGATCAGCCCAGGGAACACCGAGACGAAGAACGCCAGGATGATCGGCTGCCAGCCGACGAACGCCCCGGCCATCATCATCAGGTCGGAGTCGCCGACGCCCATTCCCTCGATGCCCCGGCCCAGCATGAACAGGAACCGCACGACGCGCAACACCACCATGCCCACGAGTGCACCGGCGAACCCAGTCGCCAGCCCGAGCCGCCACGACCCTGCGGGCAGCCATTCCGGCAGCGGATACCAGACCGGCCAGGCGTAGGCTCCCGTCGTCGTCGTGAGCGCGGCGTTGCCCCAGAGGCCAGGCGACGGTGCGACGAGCGCCTCCGGCACAGGCCAGGGCAGCAGGGCCGACAACACCAGCCCGATGAACGCCCCCCAGAACGTGATACTCATGGGGATCTCCATGTCCGCCAGGTCGCACAGCGACGCGGCGAGCAGGAGCCACAGCAGCACCGCGTGATGGCCGAACACGACCAGCGCCTCGAACGGGACCAGGCCCGGCGCGAGGCCCCAGCGCTGGCGGATCAGCGGCAGGTCGAGGACGTTGGCGACCATCTCCAGGTGGAACAGTACCATGAAAGCGAACCCCGTCCCCAGTTCGACCAACAGGAGCCGGAGGGGGATCCTCGCGCCGCAGGTGCGGCAGCGACCGCGCAGGATCAGGTAGCTGACCAGGGGGACGTTGTCGAACCAGCGGACCGGCTGGCGACACGAGCCGCACCGCGAGCCGGGCCAGATGAGGCTCTTCTCAAGGGGGAGTCGCCCCACGCAAACGTTGAGGAAACTGCCGGCGACGATGCCGACGAGGAACCAGAAGACATACCACAGCGCGAGCAGCATCATGAAGCATCGGCCCCGAGAGACGAAGCGGCAGAGAGGAGTATTCTAGTAAGCGCGGGCGAATCTGCATCTGGCTCCCCCTCTCCGTTTAGGGGAGGGGGTTGGGGGGTGGGGTCCATCTCACCCTAACACCTGCACCCGGCCCGCGAGCCGCTCGCGGAGCAGCGCCTGGCTGGCGTCGATCGGGTTCTTGGTCAGGTCGAGCCACGCCAGCAGGGCCGACCCTGGCGATTGGGCCAGCGCGACGGCACCGGGGTCGCCGATTTGATTCCCCGTCAGGTCGAGGATGCGGAGCCGGGCGAGCAGCGCCGACCCGGCGAGGGCGACAGCCCCGGCGTTGCCGACGTTATTATTCGACAGGTCGAGGCGTGTCAGCGCCGGTAGCTCAGCCCCAGCCAGGGCACAGATGCCGACGTTGCCGACGCGATTGTTCCAGAGAAGGAGCGCCGCCAGAGCAACGAGGTGTTGCGACTTCGCGAGGACCACGAGGTCGAAGTCGCCGAGCTGGTTCTTCTCGAGGTCGAGGCTGCGAATGCACGCCAGCGAAGGGCAATTCGCCAGCGCGGCCATCTGCCCGGCCCCGTCGTAGACCTTGA
>JANXSH010000058.1 GCA_025356615.1 Planctomycetia bacterium
CCGCTGCCCCCGAATGACGCGCCGCCCTGGCTGGTCCCTCACGCGGCCTACGTCCATGTGCCGTTCTGTCGGCACCACTGCGGCTATTGCGATTTCGCCGTCGCCGCCGGGCGGGACGATCGCATCGACGACTACCTCGCCGCGCTGGGGGCCGAGCTTTCCCGCTCGTCCGGCCCTCGGCCCGTCGGGACGATCTTCCTCGGCGGGGGCACGCCGACCCACCTCGCCCCGCCGCAGCTCGAACGCCTCCTCGCGCTGATCGCCCGCCACTTCCTCCTCGAGCCGGGGGGCGAATTTACCATCGAGGCGAACCCGGACTCGCTCACGGAGGGCCGCATCGCCGTCCTCTCGGCCTTCGGCGTCGATCGCGTCAGCCTCGGCGGGCAGTCGTTCCATCCCCACCTCCTCGCCGTGCTGGAGCGCGACCACGACCCCGCCGCGATCACTCGGGCGGTCGAGAAGCTGCGCGGGCGGATCGATCACGTCTCGATCGACCTCATTTTCGGCATCCCCGGCCAGACCCTCGCCGACTGGCGCACCGACCTGGCGCGGGCCGTCGATCTCGGGGTCGAACACGTCTCGACCTACGGGCTGACTTACGAGAAGGGCACGCCCCTGTGGAAGCAGCGCCGCCGGGGCACGCTGATCCCACTCGACGAGGAGGCCGAGTTGTCGATGTACCGCCACGCCATCGACGCGCTCGAGTCCGCCGGGTTCGACCACTACGAAATATCCAACTTCGCCCGGCCCGGTGCCCAGAGCCGACACAACCGCGTCTACTGGGCCAACGAGGCGTATTCCGGCGCGGGCCTCGGCGCGGCCCGCTACGTCGGCGGCAGCCGGGAGGTCAACACGCGCGACCTGTCGGGCTACATCCGCCGCGCCCTCGCGGGCGAATCCGTCACCCAGGAGGCCGAGCAGCTCCCGCCGGAGGAGCGCGCCCGCGAGACGATGGCGGTGCAACTGCGCCGCTGCGAGGGCATCGACCGCGTGGCGTTCCATGCGCAGACGGGCTTCGCCCTCGACGCCGTCGCCGATCGCCTCAGCCAAGTCGTCGAACTCGGCCTGCTCGCGGATGATGGACGTTGGGTGAGGCTGACGCGCGCGGGAAAGTACGTCGCCGACGGGGTGATCGAGCGGTTGTTGTGAGGCGATGTGATTGCTCGGGTGTGGAAGAGTCTGGTATAATCGAATCGTCGTCGTCTTTCACCCCACGGAGCCGAATCATGTCCCACGACCCGATCGTCCTCGCCATCCAGGTAGAGCAGCGCATCGACCACGCCGCGACCGAAGTCGAACGGCCGGCCCCATCGGTGGAGCAACAGCACGTCGCCGACGCGGTCTTCTCGCGGGACGAATCCCAGGCCGTCGCAGCAATCCTCGGAGTGCAAATGGGGCTTACGCTCGTCCAGCACCTCGTCGCGGAGGCACGCCCGCCGGCGAACGAGGAGGAAGTTCTTCGGCGGAAGAAGGCCGAACCGCTCGAGGAGTGAGCGTCAGTTCACGACGCGCTCATACGTCGCGCCGGTCTCGACGCAGTCGAAGCCGAGGTTCTGGAAGAACGTGATGCCGGGGCCGTTGTCCAGATCGATGCGCGCCTCGAAGAGGTTGAACGTCTGGTCGCGCAGATGGCGAAGCACTTGAGCGAGCAGATACCGACCCAGGCCGCGACGGCGGACGTTCGGCTCGACCTGGATGTCGAGCAGGCCGACGCAAGACTTTTGCCAGGTCTGGGCGAACAACTCCATGTCCCAGAGTAGGAGGCGGGCGACGACCGATTCGGACTTCTTGTCGCGCAGGTCGTACTCGAAGACCTCGACCGGCCCCAGCACGCTCTCGCGCCACCAGCTGTCGGCGGGCAGCGGAGCGCCGACGATGTCGTAGTGCAGGCGAATGTCGGAGAATCGGGTATCGACCGGCACCTGGACCGCCCCGAGATTACGCTGGTAGATGCCGCACTTTCGCACCGCAGTGTAGCCGTGCTTCGCCAGGAAGGGCGCGGCGTTCTCGTGGCTGGTGAGGAATCCCGACGAATCGCAGCCGCCGTAGAGGCCGAAGAGGAACGGGTTGTTCGGGGCCATCGATCCGGCAATGAGGCGTTTGGCCCCCCGCCCACGCAGGTACTCCTCGGATCGGCGGAGGAGTTCGCTGCCGACGCCCCGGCGTCGGTGTTGCGGTGCGACGCCTAGCGTGCAAATTACCCCGGTTGAGGTGTCGAGTCCATTCCCTTCGGCGTTGCCGACGAAGCCCGAATGGACGAACCCGACGGGTCGGCCGTCTTCGATCGCGAGGCACAACCCTGCGGGGTCGAAATACATTTTGGCGAATACGAAGTATTCCAGCAAGGTCGTCGATTTGATCGGGATCGAGACGGTTCGCGGCCCGGCGAGGCACGTCACCCACGCCTCGGCCACCAGGGGGGGGTCGGTATTCCGAAAGGTACGGTATTCGATCACGATTCGAGCCTTTCGACGCCGGAGGGGAGAGCAGGCCGCGATTCGTCCTGTCGTTTGGGCATTATAGACCCCCCGGCTTGCCACGCAAGCTCGCCTCTGATGGATCTTGTCACGGCCTCGTCGTAACTGGCACCCGATGCGCATCCAGCCAGGCCAGCAGGTCCGCGAAGATGGGCGTCGGATCCTCCTCGAACTCGAGCGTGTGGTGCGCCTCGGGATACTCGATCACGCGGCGATCGGCCGTCGGGCAGCGATCGATCATCGCTCGGGTGCGCGGGTTGTCGATGATGCGGTCCTTGCCCGCGAGCATCAGCAACAGCGGCACGCGAATGCTGCGCACAGCTCGCCTCAGCACGATGTCCAGTCGGGCGCTCTCGACGAGGAGCCGGGCGGTCGCCTGGCGCAGGGCGTGGGGGTCATCGCGGATGAATGCCTGCCATCGGGGCGTCGCGGTGAACAACGCGGGGTCATTCAACGGAATGGGGAACAGTCGGCGTGGGGAGAAGACGCGATAGGCGAGGATCGTCACGCGCTGCCCCCTGCCCGGCCCGATTCGCGGGCACATCCCCGGAGCGATCAGGCCGATCGACCGGACGAGGCCGGGGTAGAAATGCTCCAGAGTGATCGCCAACTTGCTGCCCCAGGAGATGCCGAGCAGGTGGGGCCGGTCGGGATGTTCCGCGATGAGGAACTCCGCGATGTCGGCGAGCAGTCGGCGGAACGATCGGGCATCGCCGCGCGCCTCGGTGTTGAGGCCGCTGCCGCGCCGGTCGAGGAGATCGACCCGGTAGCCCGCCCGCGCGAGATACGCGCACGACGCGCCGTACCAGCCGCCGTGGCTCTGGATCCCGTGGAGGCAGACGACGGTTCCGCGACGCGGGCCTTCCGGTTCGTAACGACGGTAGCGCCAGACGTAGCCGTCGGACGCTTTGAATGTCTCGATTGTACAGGGGGAGTGTATTGCTTGCATGAGTGGCTCCGATTCATCACCCCATCATCGCGACGCGCCGCACTTCGACGCGGGCCAGCGCCACCGGGTCGATCTCCACACCCAGGCCGGCTCCGGGCAATGCCGGGGCTTTGCCGCCCCGGCCGAAACTGATGTCGGATCGACCCAGGGCTTCGCGGACCAGGAGCCGGTCATACGAACCCTCGACGAAACGCAGCTCGCCCACGCTCGCGGCGAAATGTCTACCAGCGGCAGAGAGGATCGCCGTCTCGCCGACCTGGCAACCCAACTGACAGGTGAGGCCGGCCCGGCGCGCCATCTGACCGAGCCGCAGTGAGGGGATGAATCCCCCACATTTGGACAACCGCACGTTGAACACGTCGCACAACCCGCTTTCGATCGCCCGACGGGCATCGACCGCCCCGCACAGGGACTCGTCGAGCATGATCGGCGTCTGGACCTGCTTCCGAACCCCGGCGAGGCAATCCACCTGCTCATGGGGCACGGGTTGTTCGACCGCACTGAGGCCGATCGGCTCCAAAGCGCGGATGCGATCGACGACCTCGGCGGGGGTCCACGCCTCGTTCGCGTCGATGCGAATGCTCATGCGCGACCCGACACATCTGCGGATCGTCCGCAGCCGCCGCACGTCGTCCTGTCCCGAAATGCCGACCTTCACCTTGAGATGATGGAAGCCATAAAACCTCTGGAGCCAGGCGAGCAGGCGCATCTTCAGGCCGGTGGAAGAAGTGATGACGCCGCTGTAGCGCACCCAGGGGCGGGGCGCGTGGATGTCCGGGGCGAGCCGCCTCGTCACATCGGAGAGGGGCACCCCGAACCGCCGACCACAGGCGTCGAGCAGAGCCAACTCCAGCGCGCAGCGTGCCGCGTTGTTCGCGATGCCGCGCTCATCTCCCGGCCTGGCGGGCAACGTCAGTCGTTCGATCCCCGCCAGGGCCGCGTCGAAGTCGGCCCATGAGTCGAGTCGCGATGCGAGGTCGGCCCTCTGGAGTGTCTCGAGGCAGGAGTCGATCGTCTCCCCCGTGACGTAGTCGCGCGGCACGCCCTCGCCGTGGCCGACGGTGCCGTCGTCCAGCACGCATCGGACGACGACGTTGTCCGTCTCGGTGCGGCGGTGCGAGGCGTGTCGGATGGGCCGACGCAGCGGGATGCGGACGTGGATGGCGGTCAGTTCGACGACCTTCATGGGGGGGATCTCCGGGCGTCTGGAAGAATGGTATCTACATGAGCCGAAGAGAGTGGGTGAGGTCTCCCAGCGGCTGACCCCACCCCCCCAGCCCCCTCCCCTAAAGGGGAGGGGGAGCAAGACCAGCCAAAGGGAGACTTGATGCCATCAGACATGCCTCCGGTTCCCCCTACCCTTTAGGGAAGGGGGTTAGGGGGTTAGGTC
>JANXSH010000141.1 GCA_025356615.1 Planctomycetia bacterium
CTCATTGTTGGCTCTGGTGGCCCCAGCACCAAAGCCATCGTGCAGGCCGCCGACATTACCCGCCAGAACAATTCGCCCAAGCGGGTGGGGCCTTTCGCGGTGCCCAAGGCGATGTCCTCCACCGTCAGCGCCAATCTTTCCACCTGGTTCAAGACCAAGGGCTACAACTATTCCATCTCCTCGGCCTGCTCGACGAGCGCCAACTGCATCGGCAACGCCTTCGAGCTGATCCAGTGGGGCAAGCAGGACATGGTGTTCGCCGGCGGCGGCGAAGAATTGGACTGGACGCTCAGCGAACTGTTCGACGCCATGGGCGCCATGTCGTCCAAGTATAATGCCTCGCCCGAAAGCGCCTCGCGCGCCTATGACATCGCCCGCGACGGTTTTGTGATCTCTGGCGGCGGCGGCATCTTGGTGTTGGAAGAGCTGGAACATGCCAAGGCGCGCGGCGCCCGCATCTACGCCGAGCTGCTCGGCGTGGGCAACACCGCCGACGCGCACCACATCACCGCGCCGCACCCCTGCGGAGCGGGGGCCGCGATGGCCATGCGTGCCGCCCTCCGGGACGCCCGGCTGAACGCCTCCGACATCGACTACATCAACGCCCACGGCACCAGCACCGAGTTGGGCGACAAGGCCGAGACGATGGCCGTCAAGGATGTCTTCGGCCCCGCCGCCTACAAGGTGCCCATGAGCAGCACGAAGAGCATGGTCGGCCACCTCCTCGGCGCTTCCGGCGCGGTCGAGATCATCGCCACGATCCTCGGCATGATGCACGGCGAGGTCCACCCGACGATCAACTACAAGACGCCCGACCCCGACTGCGACCTCGACTACGTCCCCAACGAGGCGCGCGCGCTGAAGGTGCGCCGCGCGCTGTCGAACAGCTTCGGCTTCGGCGGGCACAACTGCACGCTGGCGTTCGGGACGCTGGAGTGATTGGGACGGGTAGGAAGTAAGTTGCTCTGGGAAAGATAGCCCCTCAGCCACTCCGGCATGTGAACGTAATGATAGGCCACAGCGGTTTGCAATGGTCTACTGGCGATGGTCCGAAAGCTCCACGGGGTAGCTCATGGCGATCAGTCCTATCGTTCGGTATATGCTTCTGTGCGACGACTGGCGGTTAGACGGGCCGAACAATCGTCGAGTCACGATATTCGGTTTGGTCTGGAGTATCTACTCCGTCGAAGCGCCGCCGTACCCCCTGTTCTACCGCGAGTTTTGCGTATTCCTCGCGCTCACCGAAGGTCGGGGGCAAGGAGAAGGGCACATCGTCTGCGTTTTCGAGGAAACGGGCCAGAGGGTGTTCGAGACACGCAAGAGGCCGATCCAGTTTTCCTCCGACCCCCTCGTCGTCGTAGGAGTTCCCTTCCGAATCAAAGACTGTTCCTTTCCGCAGCCTGGTCTATACTCGATCCAATTCTGGTATAATGATTTACTGGTCGAAGAACGCCCGCTCCGAATGAGGTGACACATGGCCGACCCAAGTCAGAACAGGGGCTTCCACGTCCTCGACGATTTCGTTTGCGAAGCCATCCACGCCCCTTCTATCCCCCTGGCAAATCCCGCCAATCAGGGGCGGACCGAGGAGATGGTAGTCCTAGAGGAAGTCGTCTTCGATGCGTCGATGAATGGGAAACCTGGGGACGAGACGAACGGCACTTCGCAGCGGAAGCAACTCGAGGAAGAGGCAACAGGCAAGGCCGATCTCAAAGACGGAGCAGACGGAACCTCCGAATCCGGCGTGCAGAAGTGATTCTGGAGTACATCAAGAAGTCGGTCTCGGGTGAAGCGGGTGGAGAACGCCTCCTCAACGCTGACAAAGCAGTCATCGACCCGCGTAAGTTGACCGCCTACGCGCTCGACCCGGATCATCCGGTCGGAGGCAACAAAGCGAGGGTGTTCGAGGCTGAATTGGGCTATAATCAATCGAACGCCGACGACTTGCTCGAACAACTCCGGCAAGGAGTGACCAATCACCTTCCCGTTCCCGCATCTGTGGACAAGTTCGGTTCGCGGTTCACGGTGGACATCCCTGTCACTGGACCAAGAGGAAACGGAGTTGTCCGCACGGGATGGATCTTCAAAGGCGAGTCCGAGATTCCCGAATTGACCACGCTGTTCGTGAAGTGAGAAGACGATGAAACTCTTCGATTTGGTCAGCCTGAAGCAAGACCTTCCCCAGGAAGGTCTTCGTAAAGGGATGGTTGGCACCATCGTTGCCTTGTTTGATACTCCCGAAGTGGCTTACGAGGTCGAGTTTGCCAACGATTTGGGCGAGACCCTCTGCGAGGTCGCGCTAACGGCATCCCAACTCGAGGTGTGCCAACCCGCCACGCATAGCTCGAAGGAATGGGAGCGAGTAACAGAGTAGTCCTTGGTTGGTGTCAACAGGACTGGCCCTACGGCAGGAGACCCCATGCCCGACTCGATCGACTGGATGTATCACCGCAAGGGCTGAACGGGCTGCACGAAATCTCGGGAGTTCCTCGAGCAACACGGTTGGACCGTCGGCGAGATCGTCGATGCGACGAAGGTCCGCAAGGGCCGGGACACGGCCCTCGAGTTGGCGCGCTCGGTCGCCACGGTCATCGTCGCCAGGGGCAAGAAGGTCGTCACCTTCGACATGGCCGCGCCGCCGGACGACGACACCCTCGCCGCAGCGATGCTAGGCCCGACGGGCAACCTGAAGGCACCGACGCTGCGTATCGGCGATACGCTGCTCGTCGGGTTCGGTGAGACGGCGTATGCGCAGGTGTTGGGGAGTCGTAATCGACAGGGAGGGGCGGAGCGGTAGGATGAGAAGAAGATCGACACGAACAGGAGATAGGCGACGGAGGGCGTTGCGCTGCCCGAGTATTCGAGATGCAGAATACCCCAACCGTAGCGGAGTACGTTGGCGCTCTCGTCGCCCTCGATAACCGCGTCACGGACGAACACCGCTACCAGGCCCCAGACCGGACGGCGACCGCCGAGCAGCTCGCCGCATTGTCGGTCGAGGCACCGTGCCTGACCCACCGACTCACTTCGCTGGCTTGCACACGTCCATCCGCGAGATGCGGTCGAGGATCACTTGTTCGAGCTGGTAGTCGCGACCGATCGGAATCCAGTTGGAATCGAAGTATTGCGGGTAGACCACTTCGAATTGACGCTGGACCGTCGATTCGAGTCGGAACGTCGCCTCGCCCGCCGTCGTGCGGGTCGGGGCGGGAATGTCTTCCAGTTCCTTGAGTACCTTCACGCTGACGAAGAAGCCGTCGTCCTTTGCTGTCGTGATCTGCACGATGGCGCGGTGGCGTATGGTCTGGCAGAAGGCCAACAGACGCTGGTAGAAGTCGGGGCTGCCCGGTTTCCAGGGCTGCTCGATGCCCGGCGCGATGGTGGGGAGTGTTTGGATGCTGCCGTCGAATCGGCTGGAGTTCGCGCTGGAGATGATGAAATAGTCCGAGAGGACATCCTCGATCGTCTCGTAGACGCGAGCATAGGCCATGGGATGTTGGGGTATATAGACGGGATTCTCATGCGCCGTCGAGCGGCCCGAGGGCAACAGGAGCGGATTCTCCTGGAGTGGCCCCGAGACACATCCCCCCAGGCAGGCGGCCAGCCCGGCTACACAAAGCGATCGCCACATACGCTCCCCCTT
Source organism: Planctomycetia bacterium (assembly GCA_025356615.1). Taxonomy (GTDB): domain Bacteria; phylum Planctomycetota; class Planctomycetia; order Gemmatales; family Gemmataceae; genus JANXSH01. The sequence continues at coordinate 3,644 of JANXSH010000141.1, forward strand.
GTGGCCGGATCCCCCACCCTGCCACCGTTCGCCAGGGCAAATGACCCCGGCAGATGCTCTCGAAGCAAATGGTTCCACTATGAGGTGCGGAGGAGCCTATGCCAAGGAATGGCCCTCGGGTCAAGGGGAAATGCCAGACGACTCGGAGAGGGTAATAGCGGCAGGGCTATTCCTTGTTTGGTCTTGGGCGGATACGGGCAAGAGAGTAAATCGGGGGACGCCCAATCCCGTCGGCAAGGAGGCTCGCATGTCCCCCATCCCCCTCGTCGAGGCCCTCGGCTCCGTCCCAGATCCCCGCAGT
>JANXSH010000591.1 GCA_025356615.1 Planctomycetia bacterium
GCCGCTCGCCATCCGCGTAACTCCTATCATCTCTCACTTGTCGCTGGTCACGCGGTCGTCTGATGTGGCCATTCTTTGACCACGGGCGAGACAGCGGCTCTCCCCTGAGCCACTCCCCGACTTGGGTGCATCTTCTCGGCATACCCGAAAGCACCTTGGAAATCGCCATGTTGGGTCATCCGCAGGCCGACCGATGCGTCGAACCTGCGGATGGCGCGAGGTTTGCTATTTGGACGCCGTCCCTCACCGGAATGACGAGACCCCACCCACTCGAGAGATCCGCCATGCGCTGCAACTGTGCGTTCTCCAGACGCCACCCTCGCCCCGGATTCACCCTGATCGAGATGCTGGTCGTCGTCGCGATCATCGTGGTCCTCGCCGGGCTGGCGCTGCCCGCGATTATGAAGGCCCGCGAGTCCAGCCGCACCGTCGGGTGTCTCTCCAACCTGCGCCAACTCGGCATCGCGATCACCGGCTACCGCGACGCGAACGGCTCCTACCCTCCGTACCGAGTGGAAGACCCCGGCTACGTCAACAAGTTCGGGGTCGTCCGACCGCGCTGGCAGTGGCTCATGTCCGACTTCACGGGTCGGCCCGCTCAGAACCCCGACGTGATCCTGGCGGCCGGCAACTCGGACACGACCTACACCAACGTGCCGCTGGACAACGAGGTCTTCGTGTGCCCCTCGATCACCACCTCCGACGGCAGCAGTATCCGCAACGGATCTTACGGCTACAACTTCCAATACCTGGGCAACAGTCGCAATTTGGTCGATGGCGATCTGACCACACCGTACCTCAACTTCCCCATCCGCTCCGTGAGCGACCCGGCGCGGACCATCGCCTTCGGCGACAGTCGAGGCGGAGGTCTCCCGCACGGCGGGCACTCGATGACGCTCGACCCACCCCACATGCGCAAGCGCAAGCCGGGCACCGGCAACGTCAACTCCCCTTCACCGGCGACGCTCCCCGGCTACGACCCCTACGGCCCGGACGAGACGGGAACGGACATCGCGATCTACTTCTCGCCGGCGGACGCCCGGCACCAGGGTCGAGCGAACGTCGTCTTCCTCGATGGGCACACCGAGAGCCTGTCCCTCGAAGGGCTGGGCTATGTCGTCCGTGGCGGTGTGGCGATGCCTCAGAACACGACCACGTTGCCCTGGGGTAGCAATGCCCTCTGGAGCGGCTATGGCCGGGACGAAACGTCACCCTACTTCGGCGTCGAGTGAATCTGTTTCCGCTTCCCTGGAGGTGCCCCGTGGTCTCCCCAACTCGACCGCATCAGAAAGAGCTATCGGACGACCGTCTCCCCATGATCTGCCTCAACTGTGGAGCGAAAGGCGCGGTCCCCCGCGATCGGCTCCACGGCCTACTCCACTGCCGGGGTTGTGGGGCGTTCTTCCGGCTGGAGGGTTGTGGCGGTCTGGTCGAAGTGCCGCCCCCGCCTTTGCCTCCGGCCAAGCTCCGGGTTGCCGTGCGATCCTGCACCTCGAGTTGGGAAGCGCACGACATCCCGGACCCGTCACAGCGTGCCACTCGGGCCGCATCCTTCGGCCTCACGCGAGGACGGGGCTGGCGTTCGATTACTCTGGGCATCCTGACGCTACTCGTACTCGGCGTGTCGGCTGTTGCCTGGGCTAGACGATCCCCGCCCGGCCAGCCGGAACTGCCTCGCGAGCTGGAAGCCCGAGCCAAACTCTGGGGCGAGGCGTGGCTGAAACGGGACACCGCTCTTCTGGTGCGCCTGACCGATCCCACGGAGGATCGTGCCTTGCGTCGCTGGTTGGCAAAAAACACCGCTCCAGACGGGGGGACCCAGGAGGGATGGAGGGGCGCAACGTTCGACCTGACCGTCAGACCTCTGCCGGGACAAAAGGCCGAGGTCACGATCCGCGTCGGACGACGGGACGAATCGAACGGCCAAAGTGGCCTGATGATTCCACAACTCTGGGCGGAAAAACAAGGGGTGTGGTTCTTCATCCCCTCTCACGCCGATTCGACCTTTCGGCGAGAAAGCGGTCCGGCCAAGCCTTCCGGCCCGTCCGCTGGCCGTGGCAAGAAACTCCCCTCGTAGCCCAGTCACGCCTCACCTCTGCCACACCCTCTTCACTCTCCTGGGAGCGGGGTTGCCCGGAGTCGCCCCCGACCTGCATCGGTTTTCCGGTTGTTTCGCATGAAGCCGAGCCGATGTCTCCGTCGCCATTCCGCCCTGTTGTATTGGCGCGAGAAGTGCGATACGATGCTTCCTATCTCCCACTCGACATCCTGTCGAGTTCATTCGGAATCGCGCATTCCCTTGCCGGGTTCGCCGTCCGGGCGATCCGGCGTCCCATGAGAGGCCAAGTCCTTCCATGTCTATCACGCCGTCCGTCCAGGGGTTGGAAGCGAAACTCGAAGAACATTTCGGTTTCGAGCGCTTTCGCGCGGGCCAGATCGAGGCCGTCCGCGCCGTCATGGAAGGCCGAGACGTCGTCGTCGTCATGCCGACCGGATCGGGCAAGAGCCTGTGCTACCAGCTCCCCGCGATGGAGTCGAAGGGCAGCACCGTCGTCGTCTCGCCGCTCATCTCCCTGATGAAGGACCAGGCAGACGGCCTCCGCGAAAACGGCTTCACCGTGGCGGAGATGAATAGTGCCGTGCCCCTCACGCAACAGCGCGAGTCGGAAGCCGCCATCGCCGCCGGGCAGGTCGAATTCATCTTCTGCACGCCCGAACGGCTCGCCGACCCGGCGTTCCGCCGACTGGTCCTTCACCGCCCCGTGAGCCTCTTCGTGGTGGACGAGGCGCACTGCATCAGCCAGTGGGGGCACGACTTCCGCCCCGACTTCCTCACCCTCTCGGGTGCCATCGCCGACCTGGGCCGGCCCCCCGTCTTGGCCCTGACGGCCAGCGCGACGCCTGCGGTGATCGAGGACATCCGCGTCCGGCTCTGCATCCCGGACGCCAAGGTGGTTCACACGGGCTTCTCTCGCCCCAACATCACCCTCTCCGTCGTCCCGGTCTCGGGCGAGAACGAGAAGCGATCCCGCCTCCTGGAGACGTTGGCCGAGGTCGAGGGCACTACGATCATCTATTGCGCCACGGTCAAGTCGGTCGACGAGTTGATGAGCTTTCTCGCCGAACAACAGGTCGTCGCCGAGGGCTATCACGGCAAGATGACCGCGAAGCGACGCGCGCAGGTACAGAACCAGTTCATGAGCGGCGAGTCGAACTGCCTGGTCGCCACGAGCGCCTTCGGCCTGGGTATCGACAAGCCCGATATCCGTTCCGTGATCCACTACCACATGCCGGGCAGTCTGGAGGCGTATTACCAGGAGTTCGGCAGGGCGGGCCGCGACGGCAAGCCCGCGCGCTGCACCCTACTCTACGACCCCGAGGATCGCAAACTCCAGCGCTTCTTCCTGGGTGGCCGCTACCCCAACGACGGCGATCTGGTGAACGCCTACCACACGCTGGCTCGGCTCGCCGACCGCCCTTCTCCGCCCACCCTCAAAGAGATCCAGGCCATCTCCCCGCTCAGGAGTGGTTGCATGAAGGTCTGTTTGTCGCTGCTGGTCGGGCGGGGGATCGTCGAACGCCATCAGGGCGACTGCTACCGCCTCCGCGAGAAAGGCCTGTCCCGCGAGTCGATCGCGGCAGCGGGGCGGTCCTACCGAGACAAGGAGGAGCAGGACCGCGAAAACCTCCAGCGGATGATCGACTACGCCGAGAGTAGTAGTTGCCGCTGGCAAGCCCTTCTCACTTACTTCGACGATGACGCCCTGATGGTCGGCCCCTGCCTCCACTGCGACAACGACCCGTCCGTTCCCGACGAGACGGCTCGGCTGTCGATGCTCCGCAAGTGCGTCGAGGAGTTCGCCGCCGTGCGGGAGAACTCCTCGCTCTAAACCCGAACCTGGATCGAACTTTAAGGATGGTCCGAGGGTGTAACAGATGTAGGTCCGGCGAGCCGAGCCGGACCAGCCCGCTCGGCTCGCGGGGGCTACCTACTCTTACCCTGATCGCCGTCTTCTCGAACCATGTCGAACTCTAGTACCGGAACTCGATCCCGAAGGTCAGCCCCTGTGCCCAGTAGTCGGTGTCCTTCAACAGGGCCATCGGGCGGGCCGGGGTGACGGGGGTCGTGATGACGTTGCCGTTCGCGTCACGGGCCTGGAAGTTCGGGATATTAGCGACATCGAGATTGCGGTCGATCTGGTCGCCGGGCCGCATCACGCTGCTCCAGTAGAGCAGGTTGTAGCCGACCGTCAACCGGACGCAGTCGTGGACATCGTAGCCGAGGCGGACCCCGACTTCGGGCACGACGGCGAAGCGGTCGC
>JANXSH010000181.1 GCA_025356615.1 Planctomycetia bacterium
CTGCGAAGAGGAGGCCTAAATTGGCCTCCCTTTTCCATTCGTGCAATCGAGGGTGATTCGGCCCCGATACTATGTCCGTGGCTCCTTCCTCATTCTTCGCGAAACAGAGTACGGACTCCAAAGGAGCGCACCCCAGGATCACGGGCGAATGAGACGCGAGTAGAAGTTGAGCGTCATATACCGACGAGAGGGATTGGAAGACCGTTTCAACCGCCTTCGGGTGAATTCCATTCTCTGGCTCCTCGATCAGGTATATCCCCTGGAAGTCGGGGATATACGCTGGCAGCGTCAGGGCGAGTAAACGGAGTGTTCCGTCGGACACCATCCAGGAAGGAACCCTCAGTCCTCCTTGGTATTCGAGAACAAGGTAGCGGTGCCTATCCTCGTTACGCTGAACGGTGTGAACATTGGCCAGATCCGGTAGGGCCGTCTGGAGATGGCTAATCCAATCCTGATAGCGATCGTTGAAACTCTCCTTCAGGGAATTGACCACCCAAGGCAAATTCGACCCGTCGGTGCGAAATCCTCGTTTCTGATTCGGTGGGCTTGGCCTCCTCATCAACAAACTGTTCAGGAGAAATGGCTGAACACCTTCCGTCAGTAAGTTCTTCAACCAAGTGCAAGCGGGGAACTGGCTGTCGTCAGGAGGCACGTTACCGAGAGCCGACTTCCGAGGGCCGAGCTCGAACGAGTGACTCCAACCTTTCCTCGTCTTCGACTTGTTTTCAGGGGTGAAATTATCATTGCCCCCCAAGTTCTTGCTAACCACCTGTTTCCAGCCTCGCGCAGTCTTGTGGAGGATGGTGTCAGGGGGATCGATTGGGGCGGGAAACAGAACACGAGATTCCTGCTCGATTTCTCGTGGGGGAATCAAGAAGACCCGCTCCGACAGGATGCCGACTTCATCCGTGTCCGACTCCCCCGCAATGCCAATGTCCACTTCGTACCGGATCGATTCGACCTTTTCGTCGAACAGGTTTTCCTTGACCTGGTCTGGAAGAGTTGCCTCGATCACTAATTCGAAATGTCTCCCGGTGCGCCCCCAAAGCAGATCGACGAAGTTTTCTGTCCGCTCCCGGACTGCGGCCTCCACTCCATCCGCCACCAGTTTGCCCAGGAACGACACCACGTCGAGGAAGGTCGTTTTTCCACTCGCGTTGGCACCAATCAGGACGTGAAACGGCCCAACGGGCTGCCGGATATACTTGATACTCCGGTATCCCAGGACTTCGATGAGCGAGATCATTTCTTCCCTTCGAGCTTTCCAACCGGATCGATTTAATAACTTCTGAGATCGCCATTGTCGCCTTCTCGGGTACGGCTCGAATGACGAGTTTTCGTGGCCCTTGTCCCGCCTCGGCGTTCCCTACAGAATGATTATCACGCAAGAGTGTTTGGCGCTACAAGGTCAGTCCTCAGCCGCCGCCGAAGAAGTGACACTGGAGGGGCTTCAGGGGATCTTGCAGGCGGCGCTATGAGCTACTTCCGAGTGTGCTGCTGATGCTGTGCCGGGCCATCGAGGACGGGTCCAAACAACGGCGATGGCGTGACCAGGCCGGGAAGCACATCGGCCCCCTCGAGGGAGTCCGTTTCCGTCACCGTCGTCTCGTCGCCCTCGGGCGTGCAGACGCGCCTGACGCCCTAAATCGACGGCCCCGGAAAGTAGCACGTCTGGAAGATGTACTCGCGGGGCTTCCGCGTCCTCTTGCCCTTGGTGTCGTGTCTGCTTACTCGGTGGTCGATGCGTCTTCGTTGGCCCAGTCGCGCGGCTTCAGCCAGTAGTCCGTCAGCTCGGCCTCGCGCGAGCCGGGCGGGGCCTTGTAGTCGTACCACCAGCGGGCCTTCGCGGGCAGCGACATCAGGATCGATTCGATCCGGCCGCCGGTCTTGAGGCCGAACAGGGTGCCGCGGTCGTAGACGAGGTTGAACTCGACGTAGCGCCCCCGGCGGTACTCCTGGAACTCCTTCTGGGCCTCGTCGTAAGGGTCGCCCAAGCGTCGGCGGACGATCGGGAGATACGCATCGAGGAAGGCATCGCCGGCCGCCCGGACGAACTCGAAGGTGCGCTCGAGTTCGCCCTCGAGGTAGTCGAAGAAGACGCCGCCGACCCCGCGCGCCTCGTCGCGATGGGGGAGGTGGAAATAATGGTCGCAGTCGCGCTTGAGCTTCGAGTAATCGACCACGTCGGCATGAGCCGAGCAGACCCCCTGCCAGACGCGGTGGAAGTGGACCACGTCTTCCCGATAGGGGTAGAACGGCGTCAGGTCGGCCCCGCCCCCGAACCATTGCTTGTCCCCCTTGGTGAGGAATCGGAAGTTGGCGTGGACGGTCGGGACCATCGGGTTGCGCGGGTGTAGCACGAGCGAGATGCCGCACGCCGTGAAGGCCCGGCCCTCGCCGGGCACCTGTTTCGCGAAGTCTTCCGACATCTCGCCGTGGACATCGGAGAAGTTCACCCCCGCCTTCTCGAAGACGCCCCCCTCGATGAGGACGCGCGACCGGCCCCCACCGCCGCCCTCGCGCTCCCAGGCGTCCTCTCGGAAGCGTTGGCCGTCGATCTCCTCGACTCGCGCGACGATGCGATCCTGGAGGTCGCGGAAGTAGGCGATGGCACGATCACGAAGCGGCGGCATGGCGGAACCTCTCGAAGGGCGGAGAGATAGTGTAGGGAGTCGGATCGACGATGGGATTGTCTCCGCCGGGGCGACGGCTAGAACTACTCGTATGCTCCGTCCCGAAGGATCCCTATCGCTGCTGCTACGCCTCGAGGCCGTCGTCTTGCTCGGTGCCCTGTTGGGAGCCTTGATGCCGACGGCGTGGATGGCCTCGACTCACGCCTGGTTGGGCCTGGGCGAGATGCCCCAGTCGCCCCTGGTGGAGTACCTCACGCGGTCCCTGTCGCTGCTCTACGCGACGTGGGTGCCCGTCCTGTGGCTGACCGCAGGGGACGTGCGCCGGTATCGCACGCTGATCGGGGTGATGGCGTGGACGCGATTCGCCCTCGGTCTCGGATTGCTCGTCCTCGATGTCGCCGTCGGCATGCCCTGGCTGTGGCTCCTGGCCGAGGGGCCATCCATCATGGTGCTTTCGCTGGCCGTCGCGGCGCTGGCGCGGCGAGTGGAGCGCCTCTAGCGACATCGAACCAGGGCGTTCACGCGCCCCGCTCACCACGATACTTTCTGATCGACGACCGGACTAGCATGGCTGACCTCCGATGAGAGGTTGCCGGGAATGTAAGGGAATCGGCCAACCAATTCTTCGTATCCTCTACTATAATGCACATCATTACCTTGCCTCCCCGAGACCCGTCCGCATGGCACGTTCCCACTCTCCACCTCCCGAAGTACCCGCGTGTTACGCCATCGTCCACCCCGGCCTGGAAGAGCTGGCGGCGGAGGAGATCCAGCGCGACCTCGGCGCGGAGATCCGCCGCACCGCAGAGGGGATCGTCGTCTTCCGCGTCGATGCGGTCGATGCCCGCTTGCTCGAGATGCGGCTGACCGAGGACGTGTTCCTCTTCGGCTGGGGCACCGACCAGTTGACGTACCGCGCCACGGACCTCGACCAGATCGAGCGCTGGACCGCGCGGGGCGTCGATTGGCAACACCTGCTCCGGCTCCACCACGACATCCGCCCACGCCCCAAGGGCAAGCCGTCGTACCGCCTCGTCACGCAGATGGACGGCAAGCACGTCTACATGCGCAAGGACGCGGGCAAGGCGCTGGCGCGCGGGCTGGGCGCACACATCCCGGACAGCTGGCGGCCCGCCGAGGAGAACGCCGCCGTCGAAGTCTGGCTCACGATCAACGGCCAGACGGCCATCTGCGGGCTGCGGCTGTCGGACCGCGAGATGCGGCACCGCACCTACAAGGGCGAACACCGCCCGGCGTCGCTGCGCCCCACCGTGGCGGCCGCGATGGTCCGCGTCGCGGCGATTCGGCCCGGCGAGGTCGTCGTCGATCCGATGTGCGGCGCGGGGACCATCCTCGCCGAAACCGTGGCCTACGCCGAGCGATTCCGGGGCCAGGGGGTGGCCGTGCGCGGGGGCGACCTGGAGTTCGGCGCGGCGCGGGCGGCGACGCTGAACCTGCGCCGCATCGGCGCGCCCCACCTCTGCTGGTGGGACGCGACCCGCCTTCCGTTGCCGGACGCCGAGACGGACCATGTGATCTGCAACCCCCCGTTCGGCAAGCAACTCTCGAGTCCCGAAGAGATCGGCCCGCTCTACCGCGGCATGGTGCGCGAGTACGACCGTATTTTGAAGCCGGGCGGCCAGGCCGTCTTGCTCGTCAGCGACGGCAACGCGCTGCGAGAGGCGACCCAGGCGGTCGGCTGGACGCCGACGAAGCGCGTGCGATTGCGCATCCTCGGACAATCCGCGACGATCAGCGCCTGGCGGAAGCAGGGCGGATGAGATAGACTAGGATCAACGCCTTCCAGCGGGCCACATCCTCCAGGGCGAATCGTCATGGCGATTACGAAGTTGACCTGTCCCGAGTGTGCGACGGTTCTCCGTCCCAACAAGCCGGTCGCGCCGGGCAAGAAGGTCAAATGCCCGAAGTGCGAGACCGTCTTCTCGGCCCCCCAGGAGGTCGATGAAGTCGAAGAGGTCGAAGAAGTCGAAGAGGTCGAGGAGGTTCGACCGCGCAAGTCTTCCTCGGCCAAGGCGGCACCCGCGAAGGTGGCCAAGAAGCAGAAAGAGGAGCTTGCCCCGAAGCAGGACGACAAGGACGACGAAGGCGAGGGAACCTACGGCTACATCAAGGAAGCCGACGACACCGAAGCCGAGAAGAAGCAGAAGAAGGTCCGCTACGGCCCCGACACCTCGGTGAAGGATCCGCGCGGCCCCGCCACCGTGAAGCTCGCCGGGCCGACCGGCAAACTCCAACTCGCCGGCTCGATCGGCGCTTTGGGCTGGCTGGCCATCACCCTGCTCATCATCTTCCCGGCGGTCTTCCCCATCGCCGAGAAAGACAAGGAGAAGCTCAAGAACGTGGCCGAGGCTCCCGCGCCGGGTGAGAAGGCCAAGCCCAAGGTCAACGCGCCGCCCTTCTGGGTGGTCTATGGCGTGGACATGGACAAGTACATCATCCAACTGCCGTGGTACACCTTCATGGCGGCGCTGCTCCCCTTCCTCGC
>JANXSH010000266.1 GCA_025356615.1 Planctomycetia bacterium
TCCCCTCCAGCACGCGCTGGATGCCCACCATGACATCGAATTCCGAGGTCGCATGAGTCCGATCCTTCTCGGCGTCGAGGCCGGTCAAGAACCGCTTCTTGTCCGCCACGCCGGTCCCGGTGGCGTCGAGAACCCTGGCCCCTTCCGAGGCGAGGTCTCGCATCAACCTGCTCACAAGTTCCCCACTCCGTCCGCCCCGCATCGGCGGCACGCGGACGATGGTCTTCGGCTTGCCATCCGTAAGCCAACGGCGGACGATCGCCGTAACCAGTCCGTCGAAATACGAAGCCGGTGGAGCCTCTTCGCCGGTGAATTGGCCGGCGGTGATCGCGTCGCCCGGCTGACCGAGCGCCACGATTTCGCTCTCGAGGTGCCGGGGCGCGAACCCTTCCGCCATGTGTTCCGCCAGCGATCGGCGGAAGGAGCGCATGCCCTCGAGCCGGACCGGCCGGCCATCCCCCCGATACGGGGTGGCGGTGAAGAAGAACAGCTGCCCCCCGCGCTCCTTCCAGAGCGTGACGACACTCGACAGGCCGTCAGCCGAGGCGTGGTGGGCCTCGTCGATGAAAAGAGCCTTGCCGGAGAGGTCTTCGGGCAGTCCTTCGGGGGTGAGACGGTTCAGGGCCGCGTGGGTACACGCAAAGGCGTGGTCGAGCGGGCCGGGCTGACGGAGGTACTGGACGACCCGGCCCACCGAACCGAGTCCGCTATCCCGCGCCCCCTTTATCAGGCGGTGGGGATCCTCGTTCGGAACCTGATAGGACGGCACGGCCACGCCCGGATGATCGGGGAAACTGATTACCCGATAGTCCCGTTCGACGAACCCCCGCTCGATCTGCTCCTGGGGTGCCGAGATCACCGCATGGGTGAAGCGCTTCCCGAGGTGCATGGCTACGAGCGTGACGATCTGAACGGTCTTGCCCGAACCCGTGGGCTGTTCGACGAGGACATCCCCCGTCGCCCGAGAGACATCGGTCACGAGACGCACTTGATAGGGCCGTAGTGTCTTGCGGATGCTCGCCAAGGCAAAGCCTCCCACCGGATCGCGCGATTCCCCCCACGACGAAGTATACCCAAGAAAAGGAGAATAGGAATCTCGGTTGATGGAGGCTCCGGTCCAAGGGTGGTAGACCAACCCGCGAGTTGCGGGGTGGACAAAGTGGCCTCCTCCCTCGACAATTCTCAGGGGGGGCCATCGGCCCCGCGATTTCGCCAGGGGGACGACATGCTCACCGGATTCACTATCGTCGTGACGCTCATCGTCGCCTACGCCGCCTTGTCCGAGGGCGTGCTGACGGCCATCGCGACGCTGTTCAACATCTGCTTCGCCGGGCTGGTGGCCTTCGAGTTCTTCGAGCCTCTCGCGGAAGAACTGGACGGCCTCCTGCGCGGGACGTTCCTCGCGGGCTTCGAGGACTGCCTGAGCCTGTTCGTCCTCTTCGCCCCGACCCTCGCGGGTCTGCGGTTCCTCACGAACAACCTGGCGAGCCACGAGCTGGAGTTGCACCCCCTCATGCAGCAAATCGGGGCCGGGGCGGTCGCCCTCTTCTCGGGCTACCTGCTCGCGGGGTTCCTCGTGGTCTTCCTCCAGATGATGCCCTGGGGCGAAAACTTCCTCGACTTCCAGCCGCAGATCGAACCCAACGCGGGGAAGGTCCGGCAATATCTCCCGCCCGACCGCCTCTGGCTCAGTCTCATGAACCGTGCCGGATCGGGGCCGTTCTCCCAGAACGACGCCGTCACGTTCGACCCCGAAGGCACGTTCGGCATTCGCTACACGCGCATGCGTCGGTACAAGGACACGGAGCCCAAGGAAACGAAGTGAGGCGGGCCGGATGAACACGTTTCGCACAAGTCGGGTCGTCGAGTTTTGCGACACGGACATGGCCGGGATCGTCTACTTCGCGAACTTCTTTCGATTCATGGAGTCGGCGGAACACGCCTACCTGCGGGCGTGCGGCCTCTCCGTCGTCACGACCTGGAAGGGGCAGACGATCACCTTCCCGCGCGTAAGCGTCTCCTGCGACTACGTCAAGCCCGCCCGATTCGAGGAGGAGCTGACGACCGAGGTCCGCGTCGATCGCATCGGGCGGACCTCTATCCGCTATCGATTCACGGTCTCCCGCGCGGGGGAGGAGTTGGCGCGCGGCCAGATCACCGCCGTGCTGTGCCGGATCCTCGACGACCACACCCTCGAGCCGTTCCCCTTCCCGGACGAGTTGCGCGAACGCATCCTGGCCGGGCCGGCAAGGGACACCCCGTGATCCGACGTGATCGCGTGTGCCCGAATTCCACCCCAGGACGACATCGAGTATAATCCACCTGTGCAACGGATCGCGTCCAGGAGACCACCCATGTCCCCCACGCTGACGACCTCGACGATTCCCCGCCTCCAGAACGGCGACACGCTCGACGGCGACGAGTTCATGCTCCGCTACCACGCCACGCCCGACGTGAAGAAGGCCGAGCTGATCGAAGGAGTCGTCTTTATGCCCTCCCCGGTTCGGACGGACGTACACGGGCAGCCGCACGCCTTGCTCACGGGCTGGCTGGTCAACTACTTCGCTGCGACGCCCGGCCTCATCCTCTCGGACAACGGATCCGTTCGCCTCGATGCACGCAATGTACCCCAGCCCGACTTGTCACTCCTGATCGACCGGTCGCGCGGCGGACAGCACGGCCTGGACCCCGAGGGGTACATCGACGGCGCGCCGGACCTGGTGTGCGAGGTCGCCGCCTCGAGCGTGAGCATCGATCGGAACGCCAAACTCCGTGCCTATCAGCGCAACGGCGTGCGCGAATACATCCTCTGCCGAACCGAGGACGGGGTCATCGAATGGTTTATCCTGCGCAATAAGAGATACCGCAGCCTGGCACCGGACGACGCGGGCATCTTACGGAGCGAGGCGTTTCCTGGTCTCCACCTCGACCCGGTGGCGATATTGGGTTCCGACATCGTCCGCGTCCTCGCCGTCCTCCAACAGGGCATCGCCTCGCCCGAACACGCCGCCTTCGTCGAACGGATGCGCCAAGCCGCCCCATGATTCGAGAGAGGAAACCACAATGACACCAGCCTTGT
>JANXSH010000287.1 GCA_025356615.1 Planctomycetia bacterium
CCGCTTGCTCTCCGGCTCGAAGGCGGCCATGCCCTTGCCCTCGGCCAACTTCCACGATCGGCCCTTTGCGGGGTCGATCATGCGGACCACGGTGGGAGGCTCTTTTTCATCCTGCACCCAGCCTGGGCGCTCCGAACTGATCAGACGGCCCCCGTCGGGGGAGACATACACATTCACTACGCCGTGTCCCGGCAGGGACTTCAGGTCCGGCTTCGGCTTCCCCGTAACGAGATCCCACACCAGGATCTTGCCCTCGAACTTGACCCGATTCAGCTTCTTCGGGTCGTTCTCGTCTTGGACCACCTTGCCGCCCTGCACCGGCACGAACAGAGTCCGGAAGTCGGCGGTAGTCTGGAGGAATGCCAGGCCGCTATCGTGTCCTTTGGGCGAATCGATCCGACGAATCTCTTTGCCGGACGCGAGATCCCACAATTGAATGATGCCCGACGGAGATCCCGCCGTGAACAGTGTCCCCTCGGGGGTGAACCGCACGAATGCGATGCCCGCTTTCCGTTCGGGATGAGGCAGCGAGCGCACGAGCCGCGAAGAGACGGGCAGCTCCTTCAAGCTCGGCGCGTCGAGGACTCGAACCGTGTGCTTCGTCGAGGCGACGGCCTTGCCTTTCCAGTTCATCGAAAGATTCACGGTCGCCTCGCCTGTCCCGACGTTCTTGTCGGCCCGAACCGGGCCGTAGAGGTTCACGCCTCAGCAGCGTTCCTTCAACTCGTACAGCGTTTTGACGGGCGGCGATCCCGGTTTCGCAGATGAATAGGTGACTTCCATCGTGGGGTTTATCGATTCGGGGATCACGCCCTCGTAGGCGATGCTAGAGAACGTGCCCGTTCCGAGGCCGGGGGTGCCGACCGTGAGGGTGCATTCGGTCGAGCGGTTCCGACGCAACGAAGGCGTCTCGTGGAGGAACGAGACCGCCAGGGGGCCGCCGAAGTGGATGACGGGAGCGTCGGCGGGTTTCTTCGCCAGGACCAACGGCCCGTTGACATCGACCGGCCCGACGACCGCCGTCACCAGCCCCTTGGAGACGAGGTGCGGTGCGGTCATTTCCAGCGTGAGCAACATCGATTCGCCCGTGGGATCCTTCGCGACGGCCGCAGCGAGGCCGGGCGCTTTGGCGAACTCGGAGGAAAGGAATGCCTTCAACGGCAGGACGATGACGCGCAGCCGATAGTGCTTCTTGCCGCCGACGTTCAGATCCTCCACCTCGTAGATGGAGCCGTCCTTGCCGGAACCCTTCTTGGCCGTGATCTTCTCACCGGGTTCGGTGAGGTCGCCGTTGCCGTTGCGATCGACGTACAACGTGTCGCCGTCCTTGACGACCCAGACGCGGTCCTTGGCTCCCGGCCCGATGACGAGCAGCGCGTAGCGCGGCGAACCCGACTCGTAGGCGGGTTCCTTGACCAGTCGGCGCTCGACCTTCGTGAGGTCAGCCGCCCCGACCGTTGCCGCCCCAGTGAAGAGGAGGAGCGCGGCCATCCATGCCCGGCGAGTCATGCGAATACTCCGTGAGGATCCGATTGCAGGTGCGTCTCATGCTGATCCTAACACGGCATCGACCTTACACGCAATTGAAAACCCAGACACTCCATCGCGTGTCCATCGCAGCCCTTCGCGGGCTGTGGTCGCCCTTCATCGCCGGGCAGATGGCTCGCGTTCGTAACGATGCCCAAACGACGATCATCGCCCCCATTCCATCTGGGACGATGAATCCCTTTTTCACAGTGGACCGCCAGGGACTCGAACCCTGATCGCCGGCTTGCAAGGCCAGCGTCTTGCCAGTTAGACGAGCAGCCCGATGGTGTCACCCTTCGCGGGACAATTCCTCACGGAGGAGGTGCTTCCGCTTCGCGCGCTTCGCCCGGCGGGGCGTCGCGTGGACCCCGCCTCGCGGCAGGTTGCGGTGGCCTCGCGAGACGCGGAGCGGATCGACCTTCACCCGGAGGGTCATACCCCCGGCGACCGGCGCGACGATCTCATACATGGGACGATCTCCGGGCGAGGGGGTTGTTCGAGACGCAGTGATCCAGGCTGGATTCGAACCAGCGGCCTCCGCGATGTCAACGCGGCGAGCACTCCAGACTGCTCCACAGGATCAGTTCCAGTCGGGCCGGCAGGAGTCGAACCTGCCTCGCGCCGCTTATCAGGCGGCGGCCTCGCCGCTCGGTCCACGGCCCGATT
>JANXSH010000325.1 GCA_025356615.1 Planctomycetia bacterium
GTGTCAGACTGGTGGGCCTCGCTCCGCTCGACCCACCCTACGAGCATCCGCTGCCACTTTGTCGGCGCGACTTCCAGCCCCGAACCAGCCCGTCTGCCAATCTGGCAGTGTTTGCCGGAATCGATCCTGGGCCGACTTCAGACTCGTCCCCTATCTCTATAGTAGTGTTTCACTTGTGGCAAGAGGCGAGACTCGGGGAGAATTCGGCATGGCGCGTGCATATCATAAGGGTTATTCATCGGGGCAGACGCCCCGAGCGTGATTCGACCTATGAACTGTCCCCTGATGGACAGATACCTGATCAAAATAGTTTCACAGCCGCTCCCCGGAGCAACGCTGTCTTGGAAGGAGACGCACATGGCAGAAGAGAAGATCATCGGCATCGACCTCGGCACCACGAATTCCGTCGTTGCTGTTATGGAAGGCGGCGAGGTCAAGGTCATCCCCAACCAGGAAGGCAACCGCCTGACCCCCAGTGTGGTTGCGTTCACCGACAAGGGCGAACGCCTCGTCGGCGACCCGGCCAAGCGCCAGGCCGTCACCAACCCGCGTCGCACCATCTACTCGATCAAACGATTCATGGGTCGGCGACGAAAAGAAGTCGTTGGCGAAGAGAAGTTCGTGCCCTACAAGATCGTCGGCGGTGGCGACGACCCGGCCAAGGTAGACATCGACAACAAGACGTATGCCCCGGCGGAAATCTCGGCGGCCGTCCTCCGCAAGCTCAAGGAGAGCGCCGAGGCGTATCTCGGTCAGCGCGTCAGCAAGGCCGTCATCACCGTCCCGGCGTACTTCAACGACGCCCAGCGCCAGGCGACGCTCGAGGCGGCGGCCATCGCCGGCTTCGACACCGAGTGGGAGATCGAGGATCCAGGCACGGGCAAAAAGTCGAAGCAGCGCATGCGCATCATCAACGAGCCGACGGCGGCCTCGCTGGCCTACGGACTCGACCGCAAGAAGGAAGAGAAGATCGCCGTCTTCGACCTGGGCGGCGGCACCTTCGACATCTCCATTCTGGAGATCGCCGAAGGGGTCTTCACCGTCCTCTCGACCAACGGCGACACGCACCTCGGCGGCGACGACTTCGACCAGGTGTTGATCGACTTCATCGCCGACCAGTTCGCGAAGGACAACGGCATCGACCTGCGCAAGGACCAGATGGCGCTCCAGCGGCTCAAGGCGGCCGCCGAGCAGGCCAAGAAAGACCTGTCGCAGCAGACGACGGCTGACATCAACCTGCCGTTCATCACCGCCGATGCTTCCGGCCCGAAGCACCTCCAGATGTCGGTGACGCGCGCCCAGTTCGAGCGCATGGTCGATCCGCTCTTCGAGAGGTGCAAAGGCCCCGTCCTCAAGGCGATGGCCGACTCGAAGCTCAAGGCGAGCCAGATCGACGAGATCGTCATGGTTGGCGGCATGACGCGCATGCCGCGCGTGCAGTCGCTGGTCAAGGAGATCTTCGGCAAGGAGGGCCATCGCGGCGTCAACCCGGACGAGGTCGTCGCCATCGGCGCGGCCATCCAGGGGGCGCAGCTGCTCCTCGGCAGCAAGTCCGACGTGCTGCTCGTCGATGTGACGCCGCTGTCGCTGGGCCTCGAGACGCTCGGCGGTCGGCTGACTCGCCTGATCGAACACAACTCCAACATCCCGACCGAGAAGAAGCAAGTCTTCTCGACGGCGGCGGACAACCAGACGGCGGTCACGATCTCCGTCTTCCAGGGCGAGAGCGAACTGGTGAGCAGCCCGGCGAACCGCAAGATCGGCGAGTTCAACCTCGAGGGCATCGCGGCGGCCCGTCGCGGCGAGCCGCAGATCGAGGTGACCTTCTCGCTCGACGCCAACGGCGTGTTGACGGTCCGGGCCAAGGATCTCGGCACGCAAAAGGAGGCGAAGATCGAGATCAAAGGCTCGTCCGGCCTCGACCCGAAGGAGGTCGAGCGGATGCGCAAGGATGCCGAGAGCCACGCCGAGGAGGACAAGCGGAAGCTCGAGATCATCAACCTCCGCAACGAGGCCGACTCGAGCGTCTACGAGGTCGAGAAGATCCTCAAGGAACACGAGGCGAAGCTCGGCGGCGGCGAGAAGGACGCCATCAAGGGCGCGATCGACCGCGTGAAGCAGGCCGCGAGCAAGGAAGACACGCAGGCGATCCGCAACGCCCTGAGCGACCTCAAGACGGCGGCGCAAGGTCTGGCGCAACACGTCTCCGGCGGTGCGGGCGGGGCCAACCCCGGCACGACCCCCGGCGGCCCGACCCCCAGCAAGGGCGGCCCGGACGACGCGATCGACGCGGAGTTCGAGGTGAAGAAGTAATCGCGGATGTGGCCCCGCGCTCTCGTCCCGAGAGCGCGGGGGCATTTTCATGCGTGGAGGTTCCATGATTCCTCGGCATGAGCCGGGGAGTCATGACGTGGGGTCGATCCCTGCCTCGCGGAGCTTGGCAAGGAGGAGGGCCATCATCTTCTCTTGCTCATCCGCTCGTTGCTGTTGCTCGTCGGCCCGTTTCTTTTGCTCCTTAGCGAGTTTCTTTTGCTCTTTGGCAAGTTGCTTTTCCTTGTCGGCCCGCCGGCGCTCGGCTTCGATTCGCTTTCCCCTCGCTTCCAACTCCGTGGCATGCTCGACGACGATCGACCGCGTCTCCTCCAGGGCCATCTCGGCGATTTCGGCACGCTCTTCGGCGAGGGGCAGCAACTTCCCCGTGTTCGGATCCCAGACGCGGAGCCAGGAGAGGGTGATGTCGCGGTAGGTTCCGTCCCAGATGCCCACTTCGACGTTCAGCCCCTTGATGAGGTAGCGACCCGCCTCGGTGGTCGGCACCTCGTGGTAGCCGTTCCCGTTGAGGCAGAAGACCTCGAGCGACCGCTTCTTGGGATCGAAGATGATGTAATACCCCGCCGCGATGACGCGCTCGTAGATCCAGAACTTGCCCTTTCGCGGCGTCCTGTCGTGTTCCTCGCTTCCGTCGCCGCTTATGTATTCGATGACGATCGCGGGGCGAATCAGTTCCTTCCAGAGGACGTAGGATCGTCGCAGCTCGCCATCGAGCATCGGCGGCACGCCGGGGACGTAGAACCAATCGGGAACCCGACAGCCATCGAGGACCGGCTCGGTGTACTCGAAGTAGATGCCCACGTCAGCCGCAACGAAGTAGTTCCGATCGGGATGCAGATCGGCCAATTGGGGCAACAGGCATTCGGTCAAGAGATTACTCTGCGGGTGTTCGTGGGTGTTATGCACGAGCGAAGGATCCTCGTCCGGCAGTTGGGTGTGATCGGGCAACCCTCCGGTCGAGAGGGGCGGCTGAAGTGTAGCCTGAACCATCTCCATCTCCTCTCCTTGCGAACACGGGACGGTGGCCAAGATACCCCAGACTACCGATAGAAGACCAGAGCAACCCAGCCGCCCTTGTCTCCATTCACTCGACTGATCCGAACACGACTCGAACATCCCGACCGAGAAGAAGCAAGTCTTCTCCACGGCCCGACGCCCGGCAAGAGTGGCCCGGACGACGTGATCGACGCGGAGTTCGAGGTGAAGAAGTAATCGCGGATGTAGGTCATTGTGATGTGACAGCCGAAGCCCACCCGTTGCAACAGTGGGCTTGCTTGTTTCCATGACATCGCCCCGCTCACTTCTCCATCGCCGCCAGCCGCCGCTTCATCTCCTCCGCTGACACGTCTTCCGTATGCGTCGCGATGTGCCAGACGTTCCCCACCGGATCCCTCACCGACGCGCTACGCTCGCCGTAGAACTGGTCCGTCGGCCCCAGGATCATCGCCGCCCCGGCGTCCAGCGCGCGGCGATACGTCGCGTCGATGTCCTTCACATACAGGTGGATCCCGGCGGGCATCGCCGACCAGTGTTCGCCCGCGTTCGCCAGCTCCAGCATCGCGCCTTCGATCTTCACCTGCGCGTGGTGGACCTTGCCGTCCGGCCCGTCCATGCGGACGACGACCTCGGCGTCGAACGCCTTCTGCACGAAGTCGAGCAGCCGGTCGGCTCCGTCCACGACCAGGTACGGCGTGATGGCGTGGAAGCCCTGGGGCACATGATGAACGGCCATGAGAACCCTCTCCAGAAGAGAAAACATCAGCGATCGAGCGAATCCGGGTCCGACACGGCCCGGACGTATCGGGCCAATAGCATCTGCACGCCGAGGATGCGTTGCCAGTCGGCGATGCCGAGCGTCACTTGGCTCGTCTCCTCGTTGACGCGGGTCAGCTCGGTGGCGGCGATCAGGTGGCGGTGCAGGAATTCGAGCATCTCGGACAGCCTCGCCGCCTGGGAGGGGGTGAGCTTTTGCGGCAACAGGGGGAGGGGGCGGTTGTTGAGGTAGAGGTTGCCGCCCGATGCGGTGATCTTGTCGTTGGGCTGGAGGTCGAAGTCGAGTTCGCTGTCGAAGCCGGCGACGATGGTCTGGGAGGGAACGGTGGCGGGCTGGAACCACGTCGCCATGCCGGGGGCGGTGGGGCTGGTGCCGGTGCCAGTCATCGTTTCGACGCGCGCCCGGATCTCCGCCTCGGAGCCGTACAGCAGGATCGATCGTCCGACGTGGACGCGGTCGCCCGGCCGGAGTCGGCGGATCTGCACGACGTTGCCGTTGACGCGGGTTCCGTTGGTGCTGTCGAGATCGGTAAGGATGATCTCGTTGTTGTCGCTCTGGATCTTGACGTGGAATCGGCTGACTCGCTCGTCGTTGAGGCGGAGGACGTTGCCCTCTTCGCGGCCAATTGTTACCGGCGTCGGTAGGTCGCGGTAGACGCGACCCTTGTCGATGCCCTCGAGTATCTGGAACGTGACTGCCGGCATCGACTGATCCTCCGAGACGCGTACCTGAGATGTTCAGACATCCCGCAGTCTGAATCATCCGGTTGGCGGGGCGCAATCCTCGCATGATCGAATCTAGCACACGCAGGGCCGAGCGGAAAGGGGAAGCCGTGCGACAAGTATTGTTCCTCACCTCTTCATTCTCGACTCCCACAGGGCGAATGTCAATTCCGGGGCGACGAGACGGCACCCGGAAAGGTGACGAAACCAGGTCATTTGCCGTTTGGCGAAATTGCGACTTCGCGTCTGGATCTCCGTGATGGCCTGCTCGCGCGTCCTCTCCCCGGCGAGGTGAGGCAGCAACTCCTTGTACCCCAATCCCTGTCCCGCCTGCGCACCCAGTCCCCGAGGCGAGGCCTTCAGCGCTCGGACCTCTTCGACCAGCCCCGAGTCGAACATCGCGACGACGCGCCGGTCGATCCGCTCGTAGAGTCGTTCGCGCGGCAAGTCGAGTGCGAGGCATCGATCCGCAAAGGTCTGCGGCTGATCCCCGCGCTTCTGCGTCTGCCACGCGCTGATGGGCCGGCCCGTCAGTTCGTAGACCTCGAGCGCGCGAATCACTCGCCGGACGTTGTTCGCGTGGATGCGTCCCGCCGCGACGGGATCGACCGCCGCGAGGCGGGCGTGAAGCGCCTCGACGCCCTCGCGGTCGGCCTCCTCGCCGAGTCGCTGGCGGATCGCCTCGTCGGCCCCAGGGCCGTCGAACAGCCCGTGCAGCACCGCGTCGAGGTACTGCGCCGTGCCTCCTACGAGCATCGCCTGCTTGCCGCGCGAGGTGATGTCGGCGACGCAGGCCGCCGCCCGCCCGAGCCACCACGCGACGCTCGACGACTCCCACGGGTCGAGGGCATCGAGCAGGTGGTGCGGCACCCGCGCGCGGTCCGCCGCGCCGGGCTTCGCGGTGCCGATGTCCATGCCGCGATACAGAGTCATCGAATCGACGCACACGATCTCGGCGTCGAGCCTCTCTGCCAGCTCGAGCGCGAGGCCGCTCTTGCCGGACCCCGTCGGGCCGGTGAGGA
>JANXSH010000331.1 GCA_025356615.1 Planctomycetia bacterium
ACCCACCCTACGGTCTTCGAACTCAAATGCCCCCAATGATTTGCCTCATCTCGTCACTGCTTGGGCGACCTGACCCCGAGTTTGTCTAGCCCTTCGCGCGCCTCGCGCATATCGGGTTGATACCGGAGCGCCTGTCGAAAGGCCTCGGTCGCGCCGGGGCGGTCGCCGACCTCTGCCAGCAGTTGCCCCACCTGACAATGTGCCGTGGCGTCGGCCGGCTTCAGGCGGATTACCTCGCGAAAGCATTCCAGAGCGCCTTTCGGATTCGCGCGTTGGAGGCGGACGATCGCGAGAGACGCCCAGACAGATGCGGATTCACGCTCCAGTTCGAGACTCCGGATCAGCGCTTGTTCGCTCGATTCCCACTCCTTGTTCATTCCCAGGCAACGGCCCAGAGCGGCGAATGCGACATAAGAATTCGGGTGATCCTGGGCGATCTCTCGCAGCATCGAGAGGGACGCCTTGGTCTGCCCTTGGCGGTACATCGTCATAGCGCGGGTCACGCGGGAGCGAACGCCCACCACGAAGTTGGGCAACTCGTCGAGCAGGCGGTCGGGCCAGCGGATATCGTCCGGCAATTGGGCGAGCCGATCCCGTTCCCGCTTCGATGCCTCGCCATCATGGAGGCGTGTGTAGACGAGGAGTTTCAGGGCGCACACCTGCTTGCGCGCCGCCGGGTTTTCCGCGATTCCCTCGAGGTGTTGCAAGGCTTCCGACCAGGCTTGTCGGGAGACGGCCACCTGGGCGTTCAGGAGAGTGGCTCGCGGGTCGTTGGGCTGAGCGGCGAGGACACGCCGGATCGGTTCGCTCGCTTCCTCGAATCGGCCCTGCCCGATGAGCAGTTCCGCCAGGCGGAGTCGAGGCACCTCGTCGAGGCCGCCTCGTTCTGCCGCCCGCTCCAGGTCTGCGATGGCGTCGGTGGGCCGAGGTCCGACGAGGAGGACACTCGCCCGCAGGTACGGCCACTCGGCGCTACTCGGGTCGAGCCGGGACGCTTCCGTGTAGGCGCAGATCGATTCCTGGTAGAAGTTATGGACCTGCAATATCTGCCCGAGCCGGCCCCAGGTCGCCGCCGACTTCGGCTCGCGGGTCACTGCCGCGCGAGCATCCTGGACGACCGCGACGACTTCCGGGTCTCCATCGGTCAGATCGCCTCCGGGGATCTCGGTGGCCGCCTGGAACCAGCCTCGGCCCCACGCCAGCGCCAATATTCCCAGCATCAGGACGACGATGCCGATCAGCCCACGCCCGACGAATCGAGAGCGCGGGGCCTTTGTCGCCGGAAGGATTTCCCCCGCGCTCATGGCTTCTCCTTCTTCGCCCGTCCCGAACCCTTGCGCACGGCGACGACCCGATCGACGCCGCCTCCCGGAAAGACTTCCTCGTAGCCGTCCGCCCAGAGGACGTTGATCTCGTCGATCCGGGTGACACTCCCCAGGCCGAAATGGGCGCGCGGGTCGTGGCTGGACAGGTAGCTCCCACTGGGCTGGATCAATCGGCTCCATCGCTTCGAGTCGGCCCGGACAGAAACCTCGGCCCCGATGGCGTCGCGTGGGGCGATTCGCTCGATCGCCCGGACCATGAGCCAGTGGCCCCTGTCGGGGGCGACGTTTCGGAAGAGCCGGGCACTCTCGCCGGTCCGGGTGACGAGCAAGTCGAGTCCCCCGTCCCCGTCGATGTCCCCTACTACCAGGCCGCGCGAGACGCTCGCTGTGCCGCAGAAGGCCGGGTTCTGGGTCGAGACATCGCGGAAGGTGCCTCGTCCGTTGTTCGCAAACAACTGGTTGCGTTCCCGGTAGGGCTTCCAGTAGTCGTCGGTCGGCGGGGATGCGCGTGTCACGGCTCCATTGACGACAGCGAGATCGAGACTCCCGGCGTTGGCGAAGTCGCCCAGGACCGTCCCGAATCCCGTCCCGCGCCAGAGACTGGCCGTCAGGCCGGTCTCTGCCGTGCGCTCCTGGAACCCGCCACGCGGGCCTTGCTTCCAGAGGGCGTTGTATTCGCTGGTCAGGTGGGTCACGAACAGGTCGGGCATGCCCTTGCCCTCGATATCCCCATACGCGATGCCCATGTTCCCCTGCGATTGGCCCAGCGCGTTGAAGGCGACTCCCCGCGCGATGGCCTCTTCCTTGAACGTCCCGTCCTTTTGGTTGATCCACAGGTGGTTCGCCTTGGCGTCGTTGGCCACGAAGATATCGGGCCAGCCGTTGCCGTTGAAGTCGGCACAGAGAACGCCGAGGCCCGGTGCGGGGGCCGACGCCAGTCCCGAAGCAACGGTGCGGTCCTCGTAGCCAAGCCACTTCCCGTTCGTATCCTTGCCGCGATTGCGGTAGAGGCGTGCGGCAGCTGCCGGAAAGGTGTTGGGGTGGCAATACGAGCGTTTCCCGCCCGAATCGGTACACGGCTGGCGCGGGTCGAGGACGAGGTAATTGACGACGACGAGGTCGAGCCATCCGTCGCGGTCGAAGTCGATGAACGACGCCGATGTCCCCCAGACGGGGTTGTCGATCCCGGCCTCCTTCGTCACTTCGCGGAACCGCCCCTTTCCCAAATTCAGGAACAGTCGATCGCCTCCGTAGCCGGTCGAATAGACATCGGGAAGCCCGTCGTTGTTCACGTCCGCGATGGCGACTCCCATGCCGAAGCCCGCGACATCGAGGCCGCTGCCCGCACTGATATCCTCGAACGTGCCATCGTCTTTCTTACGATAGAGCTGATTCTTCTTACCGCCGGGGCCGCCGTTGTGGATGAGATAGATGCCGAGCCGACCGTCGTTGTCGAGGTCGATCAGACCCGCCCCGGATCCGATGATCTGCGGCATGAAATAGGAGCCGTCGAGGGGGCCGGGGTCGTGAACGAAATCGAGGCCGACGGCCTTCGTCACGTCCTCGAACCACTCCGGGCCGGTCGGTGGGGCAACGACCTCTTTCTTACATCCCAGGATGATGAGGCTCGCCAGGCACACGACCACTGCCCCCCAGCTCGAACAGCGCAACCGAGACATGGGGTGTTCCTTGGGGTGATCGTGAGATGTTGTGCAAGATACAGGAGGCGGGCCGACCCGTCAACGAAGCGACACCCTCCTCATATCCTGATGACGCTCCTCGAACCCTCATCGCTTCCCCGGTGCGGGTTTACCCTTCCCCTTACGCAACTCGATGGGACGATCCACGCCGTCGGCGGCGAACACTTCAGCCGTCCCGTCGGGCCAGAGGACATCGATGGAATCGACCCGATCGACCTTGCCTAGCCCCACATGAGCGCGCGGGTCGTTGCTGGTGATGTAGCCGCCGTTGGACTGGACCGTTCGCACCCAGACCCGCTTGTCCGCCCGGACCGTGATCTCGGCACCGAGCGCGTCGCGCTTCAGCGCCGGGTCGAACGCCCGCATCACGAGCCAGTGGCCGCGATCGGGGGCCACGTTGCGATAGAGGCGTGCCTTGCCGGCCACGGAGGTCGCCAGGAGCCAGAGGGAGCCGGTGTTCGAGACATCGCCGACGGCCAGGCCGCGACCGACGTTCTCGTAGCCGCAGAGTCCCTTGGCCCCGGCGTTGGCCGACGAGAGGTCGCGAAATCGTCCCGTGCCGTCGTTCGCGAGGATTTGGTTGCGCTGCATGTACTGACTCCAGAATCGGTTCACGCCCGTTTCCTTGGGCGGCGAGCGGACGACGGCCCCGTTGACGATGGCGACATCGAGGGCACCGTCGTTGTCGAAATCCCCGAGGAGTGTGCCGAAGCCGGTGGCGCGCGTCGTCGGGCGGTGTAGCCCAGACTTCGAGGTACGGTCCTCGTACAGACCCCGCGGCCCCTGCTTCCACAGCGTGTTCGTCTCGATGCTCAGGTGCGTGACGAAGACATCCTGCAAGCCGTCCCCGTCCACGTCTCCCCAGGCGATGCCCATATTGGCCTCCGCCTTGCCCATCGCGTTGAAGGCGACACCACGCACGACGGCCTCTTCTCGAAACGTGCCGTCCTTCTGGTTGATCCACAGGTGATTGGGCTTGCCGTCGTTGGCGATGAAGAAGTCGGGCCAGCCGTCGCCGTCGAAGTCGGCGCACAGCACCCCCAATCCAGGGCCGGCGTGTGCGGCCAGGCCGGAGGGGATGGTACGGTCCTCGAAGCGAACGCGGGGCGTTTTGCCTGCTGGCTGCTTACCCAAGTTGCGGTAGAGCTTGCTCACGGTCCCTGAAAACGAACCGGGGGCGCAATAGTCGCGTTGCCCGTTCGGCGAGAGGCAATCCTTGACGGGGTCGTAGTTGACGTAGTTGACGATGACGAGGTCGAGCCACCCATCCCGGTCGTAATCGACGAAGGCCGCCGACGTGGCCCAGAGCGGATTATCGAGTCCCGCCTGGATGGTCTCCTCCGTGAAGGTGCCGTTGCCGTTGTTGATGAACAGGCGAACCCCGCGATACTCCGTGACGAGGACATCGGGATAGCCGTCGTTATTGACATCGCCGATGGCGACACCCTGACAGTAGGCCGAGAAGTCCAACCCCGAGCCTTTGCTCACATCCTCGAAGCTGCCATCGGGCATCTGTTTGAACAGGCGATTGGGTCGGCCCTTCGGCCCCCCATTATTCACGAGGTAGATGTCCAGTCGGCCATCACCGTCGAAGTCGAAAAGGGCGGAGCCGGAGCCGGTCATCTGGGGCATGAAGTATTGGTCGTCCACTGGTCCGGGGTCGTGAATGAAATCGAGTCCGACTTCATCGGTGATGTCCTCGAACCACGGCCCCTCGGCGTTCGTCTCCGTTGTGGCCGGCTTGCGGCAGCCAACGAAGAAGCAGACGAGTAGCGACAGACAGAAAACCCATCCTGATGCAGGAAGCGCCGACAACCTCTGTGCCATTCGACTCTCCTTTCGTTCCCGGCCCTCATGATTTGCCGCGCGTGTCGGGGGCAGGAACGACCCGGTCTTTCTTGTACGTCTTATCGAAATAGTCGAGAGCTTGTTTGGCGCGGGTGTCGCTCTTCTCGGAGAACCGTATTGCGTCCAGCAAATGTCGGCGGGCTTCCTCCGGCTTCCCCTCCTCGGCCAGCGCCTTGCCAAGGAGGAAGTGGGCCTGGGATGAATCGGGCCGGGAGCGTAGGGACGTTTGCAAGGCTGCGATCCCCTCACTCCGTCGCTTCAGGGCAAATAGGATCTGGCCCAACACCAGGTGCGCCTCGCCGAGCGATGGCGTGATACGCAAGGCTTGTTCGGCACTGGCGAGCGCCCGATCGTAGTGGAACTTCGCCTTTTCGGGATTGCGGTGCCGATGTTCTTGCATCTCGCCCTGAAAGAAGCGGACGAGGGCGAGTCGGTAATAGGTTTCCGCGTCGTCGGGGGCGAATCGCAAGGCTTTCTCGAAAGCAACCTCGGCTTCCGGGCCGCGCTGTTGGTGAACCAGATTCACCCCTAGCGCGGAGTAGGTGCGTCCGTCCTCCGTCTCGCTGTTGGCGATCATCGTCTGGAGCATCGCCACCGCCTCGGCGTAGCGTCGCTGCTTCTGGAGGCGGTCCACTTCCGTGAATCGCTGCTCGCGCCCAAGGATGAAGGGCTGGAGTTCATTCGTATAAGTGTCGGGCCACGGGTCATCGGGGGGCATCGACCGGGCGATGGCGTCCCAAACCTGGGACGATTTCGAGTCGCCGAGGCGCAAATAGAGTTGGGCCAATTTCGTGCAGACCTTTTGCTGGGCGGACGAAACGTCCTTCAATCGCTGTAACAGGCCGATGCTTCCTCGAAGATCATTGCGGTTCGCCAAGAGCAATGCGGACAAGTAGATCGTCTGCGGATTGTCCGGGTTCCTCTCCTGAGCGACTTGCAACAATTCCTCGACCTCGTCATCCCGCCCCTCCTCGAGGAGGAGTGCCGCGAGTTGGAGGTGAGGTGAAGTGGTCCCCGGTTCATGGCGATCACAAGCCCGGATCGCCCGACGGAAACAGGCGATGGATTCCTGCGTATTGCTGTTGAGGTGTTGATGGAGCAAAGCCAAATAGTAGGGCCAACGAGGATTGTTTCCGTCCAGCTCTTCGGCTCGATGCAAGCACACCTCGGCGGGGCCGTCCAACCCATTCACCATGAAGAGTTTGGCCAGGAACCCCCAGGCATCCCCCGAACGAGGGTTTTCGAGAACCACCTGTCTCGCACGCGAAATCGCGTTCGCGAGTTCCGAATCGAGGCGCTCGAGCGAAACGTCCGGGGGGAGGGGAGTCGATCGAGTGGAATAGAACGTGACCAGCCCCCCTCCCAGCGCCAGGACCGTTGCAAGGGTTAGGAGGACTCTACGAGACCGACCTTTGACAATAGGGGGTTGCACGGATGCGCCCATCTCGGTCTCCGGACAAGGCCAGCCGGACGCGGCGGAACGGTGAGAACGAAGGCAAGCCCGAATCGATGAGAGGCCAACCTGCACGCAACGGGTTGGCCTCTCATGATAAGACGATTTCCGAATCGAGTTGGCGACGTTACTTGGCGGAGAGGTCGATATCATACTTGTTGGTGCCGGCGACGACGGTAGTCGTCTTGCCACTTGTCGCGGCAGTCGCATACTTCGCAGGAATCGCGACGGGCTTGGTAACGCCGGTGGAGCCGGGCATGTCTTTCGTAGGTGGAGTTGCGGCCCCACCCTGTGGGATTGTCGGTGCCGTGACCGTGACGGCGGCGGATCCTAGAGGGACATCGATTACACGGTATGTCCCATCGTCTTGAATCTTCCCGCTGGATGTCTTTCCATCGACAGTGAAGACTACTTCACCACCATTCGCGGCGACACCATCGACCTGAACTTTGCCTTCGACCATCCCGAGTTTGCCTTTAGAGCTGCATCCGGCCAGGAGAAGGCAAGACAATACGAAGCCTCCTACGAGAACCATGCGAACACGAACCAGACTATCCAGTAGCATTTAGACCGCCCCCATGCTTGTTAGGACGCTCAGACCGATCAGATCAGTCTGCTCTATTGAAGAATCGAACCCATCAAATAGCTCCGCCAAACATCTCTCGAGTCGAGGATGTGGAGAGACTGTCGAACGACACTTGGATCCCTCGAACGAAACGAACCACAGATTCACAAGGGGCACAAAGGAAGACAGAGAACAAGGAGAGGATAGTTGGCCAACCAGGCGCGTCAGCACCCTACCTTCTGTCAGTACGCTGTCTTCGTTCTGTGAGTTTCTCCGTGCCTCTGCGACTCTGTAGTTCGTTCATGCAGACTAGAACTCGTTCGAGCAAGCCGACTCAACGCCTACAGCTCTTTCGCTTCCTCTTTCTCCCGAAAAAAGAAACGACCCTGAGAAACGACTAGATTGGTAAGCGAGAATCAAGCGCATAACAGGATGAACTCAGCCTCGAAACAGCCTGTAACACGATCCATCTCCGCATGGCGGAAATAGCTAGTGTGCGTCGTGTTCCACAACAATCCTTCACAGGATTGTTGTGGAACAGCAACCAACCACGACTTCTTACAGGATACGGTTACCAGTCATTGCCGAGAACTCCCCCATCATCGGGAGTGATCGCCTGCAGCCAGGTCGTTTGGCTGACGGCTCCCGAAATACTGCGGACGCTACCGTCGGCGAGACCCACGACGCACCCACCACCGTGACCCGTGCTGGGACGCCGGGTGTCACAAACCGAACGGAAGGGGATGGGCTGGATTTGAGGCACCTGGTTCCAAGTGCTGCCACCCCAGGGGGAATTGGCGAACGTCGTTCCCCAGTTGTTCGGCCCCCAGTCGCCACCCGGCCAGGACCAGAGGTTGCCACCGGACTCGTTGACACCAGCACATCGCGAGAATCGCTCGGCGAAGGCGATCGTGTTCGACGTACCGTCAGGAATGTTCGCGATCGTGTAGGGGGCCGTCCAACTCCAACCCACGCGAGCTGCACCGAAGAGTTGGAAGTTGCCGGCGTAGGACGTAGCGGCCCAGGACGAACCCAGGTCGGCGGCGTATCCGCTTTGAACCGAAGGATCCGATGGGCAGGTGTAAGACTTGATGACCGCAGTCCGAGTCACATTTCCGGGTGCTCCAGGGGCAAGGTTTTCCCAGAACTGATGGCCGTCGCCACCAGAGGGGGCCGCAATGCCCGACTCACCGCCCTTGTACAGCGCTTCCTGTTCGATAAAGGGCAGGAGAATGCTATGAAGGCTGAGGCTGGCAACGGGACAGGGCTGGACACCGCTGGTCGATGTGTTGCGAAGATTCGCCGCAGGCAGTTTGCTCTCGTTAACGCTGGCGTAGTTGTGAATCGCCAGCGACAACTGCTTGATGTTGTTGCTGCACTGCATTCGGGCGGCGGCCTCGCGGACCTTTTGGACCGCAGGGAGGAGCAGCCCGATGAGGATCGCGATGATCGCGATGACCACCAGCAGTTCGATCAGCGTGAATGCACGCTTTGCCTTGTTGAATACGACCATGAACATGACCGCTTGACCTCCGAAGGAGATAGCGAGCGAAGAAAAAACACCGAGAACATCCCGGTGATGATGCCATCTTGAACCCGACTCGGACCGAAGAGACTCGACAAATGCTTAAAAAAACAAGAACGAGATTACTCTGGACAGACAGAACGAGAGCCAGAGGATCCTATCGGTGAAGCCTAGCGACCATCGGAACTCTTGTCAAGAATCGATTCGGAATTAGAGAAGATTTCTTCGCGCCGGATGTTGCCTAGAGCGAACGCGGGGCACAGTGTTCGGAACGCACCGCCGCCTTGTCTTCTCGGTTCACGCGCCTACAGACCCGACACACGCTGGCTTCTCCCCCTTGATTTCCTCCACCGGCCCCTCGACAATGTCCGAGTCGCCTGTTCTTCTTGCCGCAATGAAGCGAGACATGGCCCAGACCGTATCCCGGATCGTCGGCGTGCCCAACGAGATCAAGACTCACGAGTCGCGCGTCGCGATGACTCCCGTCGGCGTCGAGGAGCTGACGCGCGGCGGGCACAAGGTGCTGATCCAGGCCGGCGCGGGCCAGGGCAGCGGCATCAGCGACGACCAGTACCGCCAGAACGGTGCCGAGATCGTCCCCAGCGCGGCCGACGTATGGGGCGCAGCCGACCTCATCGTCAAGGTCAAGGAGCCGATGCCGGTCGAGTGGCCGCACATGCGGTCGGGCCAGGTGATCTTCACCTTCTTCCACTTCGCGGCCGAGGAGGCGCTGATGCGCGCGGTCATGGATTCCGGCGCGTCGGCCGTCGCCTACGAGACCATCAAGGATGCGCAAGGGAGGCTGCCCCTGCTCACGCCGATGAGCGAGGTGGCCGGGCGGATGAGCATCCAGGAGGGGGCGAAGTTCCTCGAACGCCCGTTCGAGGGGCGCGGCATCCTCCTCGGCGGCGTGCCGGGCGTGTTGCCGGCGAACGTCGTCATCCTCGGCGGCGGTGTCGTCGGGGCCAACGCCGCCAAGGTCGCCGCAGGCATCGGGGCCAACGTGACCATCCTCGACGTGAACCTCGACCGGCTGCGCTACCTCGACGACGTGTTCCCGCAGAACGTGACCACGCTCTACAGCGACCGTCACAACATCCTCGACTCGATCAGCCGGGCCGACCTGCTCATCGGGGCGGTCCTCATCCCCGGTGCCAGGGCACCCCACCTGATCCGCCGCGAAGACCTGAAACGCATGCCCCATCGGGCGGTCATCATCGACGTGGCCATCGACCAGGGCGGCTGCATGGAGACCTCGAGGCCGACCACGCACTCGCAGCCGACCTATATCATCGACGACATCGTCCACTACTGCGTAACCAACATGCCCGGCGCGGTCGGAAGGACCAGCACCTACGCCCTGACGAACGTCACACTCCCCTACGTCCTCCAACTCGCCCGCAAGGGGCTAGACCAGGCGATGGCCGGCAACCCGGCGCTGCGGCACGGGCTGAACATCCATCAACATCGTGTGACCAACCCCGCAGTCGCCGAGACGTTTGGGCTGGAGTGTGCCATCGCGTGATTTCGAGGATCGCACCATCACATCACCCCACAGGACGCCATGCCCCCTCTCCTCGAACTCGACGGCGCTTTCGGCGAAGGCGGCGGGCAGATCCTTCGGACCAGCCTCGCGCTGTCGCTCCTGACCGGGCGCGGCTTCCACCTCGCCAACGTCCGGGCGGGGCGTTCCAAGTCCGGCCTCCAGCCGCAACACCTCCGTAGCGTTCTCGCCTCAGCCGCCATCGGCCAGGCCCAGACGCGCGGAGCGAGTCTCGGCAGCTCGGACCTCGTCTTCGAGCCGGGCGAAGTGGTCGCCGGCAATCACCGCTTCGACATCGGCACCGCCGGAGCGACCGGCCTCGTGCTGCACACGGTCTACCTCCCGCTCGCCCTGCGCGGCGGCGACCCGGCGGACCTCACGCTCACCGGCGGCACCCATGTCCGCACCAGCCCGACGTTCTCGTTCCTCGATCACACCTGGCGCGCCTACCTGGCCGTCATGGGCCTCGACATCAGTCTTCGCCTCGATCGACCGGGGTTCTACCCGCGCGGAGGCGGGGTCGTCTGCGCCCACATCCAGCCGTGCGCATCGCTTCACG
The DNA here is from genome assembly GCA_025356615.1 of Planctomycetia bacterium. Lineage (GTDB taxonomy): Bacteria > Planctomycetota > Planctomycetia > Gemmatales > Gemmataceae > JANXSH01. The sequence goes on from JANXSH010000331.1 coordinate 10,519, forward strand.
GTGTGATCTTTCCCGCACGGTCGGAGGCGAAGATTACGGGCGTCAGCGCCGTCGCGTCGCTCGACGCCTCGATCGGTCGGCGGCAGGCGCGGCGCGTCGCGCAGCGCATGGCCGAGCGTGGCCTCGAGTGCAACCTCGTCGAGGAGACGTGGGCCAACGGACCCTCCACCGCCGTCGTCCTGCGTGTGGAGAACGAGCCTGCCCCCGCGACGTTCGTCTCGCTCGGCGAGCGCGGCAAGCCTGCGGAGCGCGTCGCCGATCAGGCCGTTGATGAGCTGTTCGCGTATCTCGACTCCGGGGCGTTCGTCGATGAACACAGCGCCGACCAGATCATCTTGCCGCTCGCCCTGGCCGAGGGCCGGTCGGAGTACACGGCCCAGCGGTTGAGCCTCCACCTGACGACGAACATCGCCGTCATCCGCCGATTCATCGATCGCGACATCGAATGCCACACGGCGGACGGGCCGATCGACCTCACGGAGCCGACGGCACACGACGTTCCGGGGCGCGTCATCGTCCACTGACCTGGAGTGCGCGGCGATGCGGAGTATAATGTCCCTGTAACGTGATTTCGGGGAGATGGCCATGCTCGATACGATCCTCAGTGTCGCCCAAATCGTGCCGATCACCGAGGCCGAGGGGCCGGGGCTGCGCTTCGCGCTGTGGTTCCAGGGCTGCCCCCTGCGATGCCCCGGATGCTGCAACCCCGAGATGCTACCCTTCTCGGGCGGCACCCCGACGACCGTCCGCGAAGTCCTCGTCCGGCTCGACGAAGCACGATCGCGAGGTGTCGAGGGCATCACGCTGCTCGGCGGCGAGCCGCTGGCCCACGCCACCGGCGGGGCGATCCTGGCGCGCGAGGCGCGCGCGCGCGGGCTGAGCGTCATGGTCTTTTCGGGCCACACGATCGAGGAGGCCCGCGCGAAGGCCGACCCCGCCATCGACGAGTTGCTCTCGCTGACGGACATCCTCGTCGATGGGCCGTATGTCCGCGAACTGCCGGATACGACGCGCCGGTGGGTCGGCTCCACGAATCAGGGTATCCACTTCCTGACGGATCGCTATGAATTCGACAGAGGATGGCGGAAGTCGAACACGCTGGAGATCCGCCTCGAGAATGGGGTGTTAACCGTCAACGGCTTCCCAGGCCGGTCGGCGGTCGGACTCTGGAAGCGCCCACGTCGCTCGCTGCCCGTCGTCACTAATTAAATAAATTTAGCCACAGATGAACACAGATAAATGCAATTGAATTATGTTTTTGCATTTATCTGTGTTCATCTGTGTTCATCTGTGGCTAATTCTTGCTTCTGGATGGAACCCGCTCATGCGACTTCGACTCCTGCTGGTCCTGTGCCTCTTCTCGCCCGCCGCCCACGCCCAGGAGACACGCTTCGAGCTGGGCCAGCGATTGCGGCTCTTCGAGCGGGAGTTGGACAAGCCCGGAATGGCGGCGAAGCGCAAGCAGGCGATCGGGCCGCTAACCGAGGCAACGCCGGCCTTCTTCCGGGGGCAGCTCGGCCAGGCGGCGGGACTCCTCGACCGGGCGCGGCTCCAGCTCACCGACCCCAAGCCCGCGCCGGAACGCCTGTGGGCCGAATCGCTCGTCGTCCGACCGGCCAGCCGATTCCTCGACGTGTCCACGAAAGACTTGTCGCTCCGGGTCGAATCGTTCTACCGCGTCAGCGCCGAACGGCCCGACAAGGTGAAGATCCGCTGGTCCCTCATCGGCCCTGACAAGAAGGTCGCGACGACCTCGACGATCGACCTCGACAAGCTGCCCGCATCGGGAAAACTATCCCTGAAGGGCGTGAAACAGGGGGACTACCAACTCCGCTCCGAGGTGCTGGTCGATGGGAAGGTGTCGGCAATCGGCGAACAGGCCGTCTCGCTCGCCGCCGACCTCGCGGGCCGAATGGCCGCCCTTCGCAAGGGGATCGAAGCAACGAAGGAGGCGAAACGCAGCACCGAAAAGCTCACACTGCCTCGCCTCGAGGCCATCCTCGTCGATCTCGCCGCGAGTAAGACGCTCGAGACGAACTACCCCGCCACGGCCCTCCTGACAGAGGCAGAAGCGCTCCTCGTCGCCGTCAAAGCGGGCAAGCCGCACTACGGCAAGGGTCGCACCGGCCAATTCTGGCTCGAGGTCGCCGGCGAGGGCGGGAGCGACCCCGTCCGCATCCAAGTGCCCGACGCGGTGAAGAAGGGGCCGGTCCCCGTCGTCGTCGCCATGCACGGCGTGGGCGGCAGCGAGAATATGTTCTTCGACGGCTACGGAGACGGCGCGATCGCCCGATTGTGCAAGAAACGCGGCTGGTTCCTCGTCACGACCCGCGCCCCGCTCTTCGCCTTGGGCGGCCCCGATGTCGTCCGCGTCGTCGATGCGCTCGCGAAAATTTACCCAATCGATACGAAGAAAGTCTTCCTCGTCGGCCACTCGATGGGTGCCGCCCAGGCCGTCTCGACGGCGGGGCGCAAGCCGGAGCGATTCCTCGCCGTCGCGGCCCTCGGCGGCGGCGGCGGCTTTCGCTCGTCGGACGCGCTGAAGACGGTTCGCTTCTACGTCGGAGTAGGCGACAAGGATTTCGCCCTCGGCACCGCGAAGTCGCTCCACGCCTCACTCGAAAAAACGGGCGTCCAGAAGGCGGTTTTCGAGAAGTTCGACGATGTCGAACACCTCACCGTCGTGCAGTTGGCGTTGCCGAAGGTGTTCGAGTTCTTCGACGAGGCGATCGCGGCGAAGGAGTGAATCAAACGCAATCCAAAGCAATTGAACCACGGATAACACGAATGACACGGATAAGACAAAAGGCAAGAGGATAAGTCCGTAGCGTTACGGACTTATCCGTGTCATTCGTGTTATGTGTGGTTCAATTGCCTTCTCGGATCGTGCCTCACTTCGCCCCCTTGTCGCTGACCGAGGCGACGCCATCGGCGGTGAAGGCGCGGGCGAGCCAGTCCTTCTCCATCTCGGCGTAACTGCGGTAGCCGTAATACTGCTCCAGGGCCGACTCGTACCCCGTAGCAAGCCCCTTCCGCACGAAGCGCGTGAACGTCACGGCGTCCTTCTTCTTGACGAGGAAGTCCACGACCGAGACGCTCTGGGCGTAGAACGCGCCAACCCGTCGGCCCTCGGGGTACTCGTTCTGCTTCATCAGGTCGCCGATGCCGAATAGCGTCTCTTCACGGCGGTGGGTCGGGAGGTTTTTGATGTGCAAGTCCACCCGCTCGCGCGGCTCGCTGAGGACGGCCATGCCCTCGTCGGCCCAGCGCGGGACGTGGTGCGCGTCGAACCGGCCCGCGAGGACGACGTGGGTCGTCTCGTGCGGCAAGACGCCGACGAGCGCGTTGGCGTCGTCCAGGCGGATATCGACCCGACGCCGGACGACTCGACCGCTCGCCAGGTCGATCGTCGAGTGCCCCGGAGCGGTGGCAGGCGCGCCGGTCGCCTTGGCGTAGTCCTCGCCAGTGGCGTGCAGGAAGACATCGCACCTCGGGTTCCAGGTGACGGCCTCCTCGTTGAACCATCGGCGCGTCATGCCGACGCGGGTCGATTCGACGATCTGGGCGACCTTCTCGGCGGCCTGCTCGGTGTCGTTGTGGAAGATTCGGAAGCTCTCCGTCTCCGCGACGTTCCATTTTCCCGACTTGGAGTGCTTGACCGAGACGGAAACCGCCTTCGTCGGCTGGCGAACCTTGTCGAGCAGCTTTTGCCCGAAGCCGTCCAGGCGCGAGGACATCTGCATGGCGGCCCGCACCTCGGCTTCCAGCTGGTCGCCGGTCTCTCCGCGATTGAGGCGCTGGGCGACGGCAAAGAGGCGACAATAGCCCCAGCGCTCTCGGCTCTCCCGAACAGCGCCCGGCAGGGCTTGCTCGGCACGGGCGTAGAGGGTGCCTGCCTGTTCGTAGCGCCCGGCCTCGAACTCCTTCTCGGCCTCCGCAACGATGGTAACAGGCTTCTCTCGAGTAACGACCCTGTTGTTCTCGGCGAAGGGGTCGCTGGTGTCCTGGGCGGACTTGGCGCGGGCCTGGGTTTCGGGGCGGGAGGCGTGCATCGGCTCGAGAATTTCGAGGAAACTGCGGACCCGCTTCGCCTCGGCCAGATTCCCCGCCTTCTCCAAACTGGCGACGTGGCCTCGGTAGGCGTCTCGGAGTGCGGTGAGGTAGATCCGATTGCCGTCGATGTGGGCGATGTGTTTTTCGAGGAGGGCGACTGCGGCGGCAAAGTCGCCGCGCTGGATCATTGCCAGACCTTCCCCGAGTGCCTGTTGGACGTGCAACAGATTGCGTTGGCGCTGGTTGGGGTCGCCTCCGCCCGAGGCCGAGTGCCCCACGATTCCGAGCAGCAACACGCAGCCGGCCAGCGTCGAGCCAAGCGTAGTCCGGGCCATGATCGCATCCTTGCAGGAGGGCGGATCCGTCGCTCGTGGGGGTGCATCGAGGGGAGAAGAGTCGAGAGGGAGTGAGGATCCGTTCGAGACGTTGACGAAAGACATGCGTCCCCTGCCGTCCTGGCGGGGAACTCACGCGAGAGGGGAGATATATAGACGAAACCGCAGATCGACACAAGATGAGGCGGCGGCGTTGATTGATCTTGCACCCCTTGCCCCAATGGCTGTATCAGCCTTCGCCATGAATCCATCGATCTCCCGTCCCGGCGTTGCCCGATTACGATTTCGCCCCACCCGGTCGGTGGCCCGACTCGAGGGCGATTCCGCTCCCATCGCGTTGCGGGCGTGGGCCTCCGCGACGCGCGCCGTATCGGTGATCCTCCTTTCGCTGCTGCCCGTTTTGCTCTTGCATCGATCGCTCGGCCCGTTCACCTATGCCAAGAATGCGATCCTTCAACTGGGTGGAGTTGCGATCCTCGCAGCCGCCGCCGGCGCGGCATGGTGTTGTTCGGCGGAGCGGTTACGGTGCCTATGCCGGTCCTTGCTCCAAGATCCTCTTTCGGTGGCCGTCCTCATCGGTCTCCTATCGGCATCGATCTCGACTCTCTTGTCGATCGCTCCCGGATCCTCTTGGCGGGGCTTTTCGGACCATCGACACGGATTGGCTCAGGTTCTCTGTCTGGGGGTATGCTTCTTCGCCTGTCGCCTGAGCTGGAGTCGTGAGGAGATGCCCGCCGGGTTCACGGCGGCACTGGCGGGCCTTGGAATGACCAGCGGGTACGCAGTGGCTCAGATGATTGGATCGGATCCCCTCCGGTGGCTCGAAGAGTCGTTCTACTTCCAACGACTCCGCCCGACTGGTGCGATGGGGCACACGAACACGCTGGCCGCCTTGGTCGTTCTCACTTTTCCGCTCCTCGCGTACCTCTTCCTCACGACGTGGGCAACCGTCCCTTCGCGGGGGCGCGCGATTCGGCTCCTATCTCAATTCGTCCTAGCTCTGACGGGCCTCGTCTTGTTGCTGATGACCCTCTCCCGCGCGGGCTGGATGGCATGGACCGTGGTAGTCCTCACCCTGATCGTCCTTTGGCCCGGTCCTCGGCGAAAACGGTTGATCGGCTGCGCTCTCCTGATAGGAGTAGGTCTTCTGGTTTGTTTCGGATCGTGTCTCCTCGTGCCGAACCTCAGTGGCGCGGTGGGCGAGAGATTCTCGAACCTCGGCGAGTCATCGAGCCGGCGGGAGATTTGGCGCGCCGCCCTGCGGATCTTCGGGGAGTACCCCTGGACGGGATCGGGCCTCGACACGTTCGGCATGGCGTTCCTTCGGTTCCGCACGCCCGCCTACTGGCGTTTCGAGTGGGGGGAGATCGCCGACCAGGCGCACAACGAGTTCCTTCATACTCTCGCGACTCAGGGGTTGTTGGGTGCCTTTGCATACCTTACGTTGCGAATCGCAATCGTCTGGGCGCTGGTCCGTGCCTGGCGACGACCGGAGCAGCGACGCCTCGTTGCCGCGCTCGCGGCCTGTCTGCTGGGATACGACGCGGTGCATTTGTTCGGATTTGCCACGAGTCCGATCTCGCTGCTCCATGTCACCTGTCTGGGATGGCTGGCTCGCCTGGCGACGAACGATGAACGTGAAGACGGGAAACAGGCCGATGTGTCCCGTCGCCCAGCCTGGCTCTCCCTGGCCTGCGTCGTGGTGGGTTGTGGGATCCTGGCGATGAATTTCTGTTTCTGGGGCGAGGGATCCTGGGGGACATGCTGCCTCGCCTCTGCCCTTGTAACCTGTGGCGGTGCCCTGGCATTTTTTGCGAGTGGAGAGGGGAAGGGGACTCCACCAGGAGGTTTTCTCCAGGGGAAGTTCGCCGCGCTCGGGGTGGCCGTTCTCCTCGGTGTCCTCTGCGGACCAGGAATCATCGACCCTGTTTTGGCGAGCTGGCACGCGCAACGGGCCGACTCGTTCCTCGTCACAAACCCCTCGCAGGTTCGCGATTCCTTGGCGACGGCTGTCCGGCTCAGCCCGCGCGAGGCAAAGATTCACGCAGCGCAGGCCAAATGTTTACAAGAACTCGCACAGCAGCCGGGGATGAGCGCTCGTCGGAATGAGATCCTTCGTGAGGCCGTCGCGGCCAGCGAAGAGGCGTGCCAGCTCGAGCCGTGTTATTCGATCCATCACGCGAATCGAGGGAGAATCCTCGGCGACGCCACACGCGCGGGCGTTGCGAAGGCGGAGGCCGCGTTCGAGGCGTTCGATCGCGCGCTCGAACTGGACCCCCACGATACGCAATGCCTGGCCGACGCTGGCCGCGCCGCCGTTGGCCTGGGCCTGGCAGACATCGGGGAGACGTATATCGAACGGGGCATGGCATTCGACCCGGATCTGGCCTTCTTGCATGCGGAGAGCGGAGGCATCGCGCTGGTGCGAAAACAGAATGATCGCGCTGAAATCATCCTCGCCGATGCGTTGACGAAAGACTGGCATGGGGACATGGCGAGGCGTGAGCGGACGCGCTGCCTCCTGGCGCTGGCAAAGCTCGAACGGGGAGACGCCCTCGGCGCGCTGGCCCTGATAGAGACCGCCCTATCCGCCATCCCGGACTTCCTTCCGGCTCGATGGCTGCATGCGTCCACGCTGGAGAGGCTGGGGAGACGAGAGCTGGCCTTGCACGTCTATCGATTTATCCTCTCGCGTCAGCCGGATCACGCGGCAGCGATACAGGCCGTCCATCGACTCGGCGGATCCAAATAAAGACGATCTAACCACAGAGGCACAGACTAGGGTTTAGGAGTTATTTTCCAGCCGTAAGTGATTACAGGACAATGATAAAGCGTTTGTTCAGTAAGCGTGGATCGACGCAAACTGCTTCGCTGAGGGCACGTTTTTCAAAGACTTGGCA
>JANXSH010000345.1 GCA_025356615.1 Planctomycetia bacterium
CGCTCGGACTTCGTCGAGAGCAGCGCGGCGAGGTGGTAGACGACCTCGAAGTCGTAGGTCGCCGACAGCGTGTCGAGCAACCCGATGTCGCTAATGTCGCCGGCGACGGTCCGCTGGCAGCGCGACTGGATGAAGGCGGAGGGCTGGTGCAGGTCGAGCGCGACGATGCGGACGGCCGACGACTCGGCCAGCCGGGCGACGAGGCCGTGGCCGATCTCGCCGTTGGCCCCGGTGATCAGGATCGTGGACGCCATGATCCTACGCCTTCGGGGCGGCCTCTTTCTTCGGCGGGGCGGCGGCGCGCTGTTCGACGCACAGGTCCGCGAGGGACTGCGCCACGGCGGTGAGCCGGTCGCCGTTCTTGGCAACGTACTCCGGCGGCCCGCCCTTGACCGCGACGTGCCGGCCGATGGTGGGCGTGTCGACCATGTCGATCGCGTCCCAGGGGCACCAGCGCTCGCACAACGAGCAGCCGATGCAGCGCTCGAGGTCGATGTCCACGAACGATTGCAGCGACGGCTGATCCTCGCCGGGCACCTTGTAGATGCAATCGACGGGACAGACCTCGATGCACGCCTCGCAGCCGGTGCAATTGTCGGCCCGCACGACCGCGAGTTCCTTCGGGAGCTTCTTCCGCGCCTTGCCCGCAACAGCCTTCGCCATGAATGATCCCTCGCCTGTTCGAGGGCCGAACGCCACCCCTCCCAGGAGGTCGGCTCACGTCCCTATCCTCATCCTACCTCTCGAGCCACGACGCGGACAGGGGGTAGGACACAATGCCGAAACCTGAACGAGACGACAAATTGCCATAAGTTGCTAATTGGCAAGTCGTTGAGATGGCAACATGCTCGTGGCTGAATTAGAGATCGCATAAGCCATTACCAAGAAAGCCTTTGCGTCCTGGCGCCGCCACAAGTCGAGCTAACTCTGGATCAACCCACAAGGGAATCGCGTGAGTAGCTACTTGAAAATCATGGCGGCCTTTGCTGATTCGCATATGGCGAACACGGCGTTATCGCGTCTTCGAGACGCAGGCATCGCGGCTTTCCTCACTGGCGAAAGGAGACGACGTTCTCCAAAACTCCGGTGCTGTGCTAGCCAGGCAAGCAATCGCGGATAGAATCTTGGAGGACTATCCCCTAATACGAAGGCCCGGCAAGAGGCCGATTCGAGGTGAGGACAGCTCCGTTGTCGATTCGAGTAGTGATATCGTACCCAACCCAAGGCTCGCCTGATGATACCTCGAAGTTTCCTTCGAGCCTTCGTATTCCCCGCCGCCGAGTGCTTCACCCCCACTCGCTTCTGGTCATTGTACAAAGCAACTCGCCGCTTCCAGTATCAGGATGACGCCAAACGCAAGGAAGTCCGGAGCGGGCACCTGGCTCGAGTCTGGAACGCGGCCCGCAACACTACCCTGAACCTCCAGCGACTACACGAGGTTGGGCTGCCTGATATCCCTGTACGCCCGGATGAGGTCTTCGCCCTTCTCGAGCAACTCGCTCCAGTCAGCAAAGCCGCCTTCCGCCGACACTTCCCTATCGGTGTCACCAGCGCCGGCGAATCCGCCGATTGGCGGTATCAGTCCACCGCAGGAACCACCGACCGGATGACGGTCGTTGCTGACTTCCGCAAGCGCGACCATGACCGTGCCAGCGAGTTACATGCCCTCTACCTGGCCTTGGGCACCGAGATCGGCTTCCCCACCGTCGAGATTCCGCCCAATGCCTGCAACTTGGTCTGCGGTCTAATCGACACCGGACCGCCCTCGTTCCTGGGTTATCTGTGGCAAGCTGTACGCCGCCGTCAACTGTTTACGCGTGAGGCTTTGACTGAATTACGCGGGCGGTTCGAACGACAGTTCGTCTTCAGGCTGCACACGCTACCACCCCTGGACCCGATGGCGGTGCCTCAGTTGAACGAGGTGCTGGACCAATATCTCGACCAGATCGTCCGACTACGCCCCAACCACCTGCGCGGCTTTCCCGTCTACTTACTCTGGCTGGCAGACCGCTACCGGGACAGGAGCCTGCCCCCCTTGAAATGGCTCGAGGCGATCGGACCTTACGGCGGCCTGGCCTCCCCCGTGATGATGGAGCGAATCGCGAGCGGCTTCGGTTCTCGGTTCTTGCAAAAGTATGGCACCAGTGAACTCGGTGTGGTCGCCGCCTCCTGCGGGCACTCTTCTGGAATGCACGTCTTCGAAGACCTCTTTCATGTCGAGGTGCTTCGGCAGGGAAAACCAGTCGCCGCTGGTCAAATGGGGCGTCTGGCGATCACGGACCTCATCAACACCGCCATGCCCCTGCTCCGATACGATGTCGGCGATGTCGGCCGATTGGACACGACACCCTGTCGGTGTGGTCGCCGGACAGCCCGGCTGGATGTGCTTGGGCGTGCGCAAGAATTACTCACCACCCCGAACGGTGTACTAACGGCCAGTGATGTCGCCGACCTCGTCTTTCGCGACTCCGCCGCGAGCAACTTCCGGCTCGAAGAAGTCGCGCCCAACGCTTTCGAGATGTCGGTCGTGGCCCGGTCGTCCTTGGGAACCCCAGACGTGGAGGCTTTGCGCGAGCGCTTCGCGGCGGTACATGGTGGGGTTCGGCGTCTGCGCGTTCGTCTCGTCCCGTTCATCCAGCCCGAATCGAGCGGGAAATATCGGTTCGTCTTCCCTCACGCTGCCAATGAGGTGATATGAGTACCAACACGATCCTTTCCCCTGATTTGCGGGCAGACTTCCCGCTGTTGTCCCGCGAGTTCGCGTCGGGCCAGCCTCTGGTTTACCTGGACAGCGCTGCCACCGCTCTCAAACCACGCTCGGTGATCGAGGCCGTGGCCGATGTCTTGTCGCACCGGACGGCCAACGTCCATCGTGCCGTCCACTTGCTAGGGGACGAGGCCACCGAGATGTTCGAAGGAGCGCGACGCAAGGTGGCACGACTGATCGGTGCCGAACCGCACGAAATCATCCTGCTACGCAACACCACCGAGGCGCTCAATCTCGTGGCCCGCTGCTATCCTCGCAAGGGAAGGGTACTCGTTTCGAGGGGCGAACATCACTCGAATCTGTTGCCCTGGCATGGTGCGGACCTGACCCTCGTGCCACCCGGTCCGGATGGCGGTTCGGACCGACAGGCCATTCTCAGAGAGTTGGCGCGCGGCGGCGTTTCCATCGTGGCCTTGACCCTCGTCTCCAATGTCACGGGGGCGCAGGCAGACCTTGCCGGTCTGGTGTCCGCAGTTCACGCTGCGGGAGCCGTGGTGGTGATGGACGGCGCTCAGGCGGTGCCACACCAGCCGATCGACGTGCAGGATTTGGGTTGCGATTTTCTGGCATTCAGCGGGCACAAGATGTGTGGACCCAGCGGCGTTGGCGTACTCTATGGGCGGGCGGAGCGTCTCGAACAACTCGACTGGTATTTGCAGGGTGGCGGTACAGTGGAGGAAGTGGCGTCCGGCATACCGAAAGCCAAGCAGGCTCCCTGGCGGTTCGAAGCAGGTACTCCCGCCATCGAGGCGGTAATCGGCCTGGGCGCTGCGGTGGATTACCTCCAGGCGATCGGCCTCGACAGGGTGGAGTCGCACTGCCGCTCTCTGCGTGCCCAGGCGCGCGAGCGTTTGCTGCGAATCCCTGGCGTTCGCATTCTGGGAGACACCGGAGGGCTGCCAAGGCTCAGCGGACCGCTGAGCTTCACCGTTGCCAACATCCTGTCCCACATGGTCGCTCGTGCGTTGAGTGACGCCTGGGGGATCTGCGTGCGCTCTGGATACCACTGCGCTCAACCCTTGCACGAGCAGCTTCAGTCGCCACCAAGCTTGCGGCTGTCATTTTATCTGTATAACCAGCTCTGGGAAATCGACCGGGTCGTCGAAGCAATCACCAGGATCGTGCGGCACTAAGGATGTGTGTGGGAATAAGTTCCCGCTATCGTTCCGAAGTCTCGAGGCAAAGCAGCATGTCCGAAGTAGGTCCGGCGAGCCGAGCCGGACCGGGAAGCCCGACTCGCCCCCCTCTCCAGTGCCGCTCGGCTCGCGGCACCTACTTTTTGTAGGTCCGGCGAGCCGAGCCGGACTGGGAAGTTGATTTGGGCCATATCCTAAGAGACGAGCGTCGAAGGATATCCCCGGCATTCATGCCGGGAACCTGCCTCTGATAGGCTCGTTCACCCCGTTTGTACCTGCTCCCCCCACATCCGCCACGCCTGCGCGTGGTCGCCGGAGAGTAGCGCCGTCAGCGC
>JANXSH010000614.1 GCA_025356615.1 Planctomycetia bacterium
GGTCGAATTCCGCCATCAGACATCGACCTCGTTGATCGCCACCTCGCCGGCCCGGTCCATCACGAAGCGGTGCCGTTGCCCCGCGTCCTTGCCGAGGAGATCGACGAACGTCCGGTCCGTCTCGAGGATCGAGTCGATCTCCACCTTGAGAAGGATGCGATGCCGCGCGTCGAGCGTCGTCTCGCCGAGTTCCTTCGCGTCCATCTCGCCCAGCCCCTTGAAGCGCATGATCACCGGCGTGGCGTTCGCGCGCAGGCCCGCGAGGATCTTCGCCTTGTGGGCGTCGTCGCGCGCCCAGTGCCTCTCCTTGCCCACGTCGATGCGGTAGAGCGGCGGCTGGGCGAGGTAGACGTGACCCCGGCGGATCAGGTCCGGCATGTGCCGGAAGAAGAACACCAGCAGCAGCGTCGAGATGTGCATCCCGTCGGCGTCGGCGTCCATCAGGAGGATGATCTTGCCGTAGCGCAGGCCGGCCGGGTCGAACTTCTCGCCCGCGCCGGTGCCGATCGCCGAGACGAGGTCGTTGAGTTCCGCGTTGGTCAGCGCCTTGCTCAGGGCAAGCCCCTCGGAGTTGAGGATCTTGCCCCGCAGCGGCAAGATGGCCTGGGTGCGGTTGTTGCGTCCCTGCTTGGCCGACCCGCCGGCGCTGTCGCCCTCGACGATGAACAGCTCGGTCTCCCCCACGTTGGTCGATTTGCAGTCGGCGAGTTTGCCGGGCAGGTTGAGCCGGCGCGAGGTGACGCTCTTGCGCTTGACCTCGGCGATGGCCTCGCGGGACGCCAGCCGGGCGCGGGCCGAGAGGATGATTCGCCCGACGATCTGGTCGGCGGCGGTGCGGTTGGCGTTGAGCCACGCCTCCAGGCCCGAGCGGACGAAGTTATCGACGACGGCGGCCATCTCGGCGTTGTTGAGTCGGTCCTTCGTCTGGCCCTGGAACATCGGCTCGCGGACGAAGACGGACAGGACGCCGACGATGCCCTCGCGGATGTCTTCGGCGGATATTTCTAGTCCTTTTATCTTCACATCATGAGTGGCGACGTAGTTGCGGACAGCCTTGGTGATGCCCGCCTTGAAGCCGTTCTCGTGGGTGCCCCCGCCCGCCGTTCGGATGCCGTTGACGTAGGAGCGGATGTCCTCGCTGGTGGACTCGGTCCACTGGAGGGCGACCTCGGCGCGGTCGCCCTCCTTGCGCGCGAGCAGGAACGGCGCGTCGGTGACGGTCGGCTTCTGGTTCTCGGCGATGATCTTCGGGAGGAACGTCGGGATGCCGCCCTCGTGCGTCAGGTCGAACGTCTCGCCGGTGACCTTGTTCTCGAAGACGATCTTCAACCCGGCGTGGATGTAGGCCATGTCCTCGAGCCGGGAGCGGATCAGTTCCCCGTCGAACTGCGTCTTGCGGAAGATGTCGGGGTCCGGCTCGAAGTAGATCGTCGTGCCGTGCCCTCGGACGTTGCCGAGTTCCTTCAACTCCGAGGCGACCTTGCCGCGCGCGAAGGTCTGCTCGTACTCGCTGCCGTCGCGGCGGATCGTGGCGACGAGCTTCCTCGACAGCGCGGTGACGACCGACGAGCCGACGCCGTGCAGGCCGCCGGAGTAGGTGTAGCCGTTCGTCTGCCCGAACTTGCCGCCGGCGTGGAGTGTCGTCAGGATCAGCTCGAGGGTGGGCCGGTTGTGCTTGGGGTGCATGTCCACGGGGATGCCGCGCCCGTTGTCGGTGACGCCGACCGCGTCGCCCTTGCCATACAGAGTGACCGTGATGACATCGGCGTGTCCGTTGAGGTACTCGTCCACGGAGTTATCGACGATCTCCCAGACGAGGTGGTGCAGCCCGTTGCGGTCCACGTCGCCGATGTACATCGCGGGCCGCTTGCGGACCGGCTCCAGCCCCTCGAGGACGATGATGTCCTCCCCGGTGTAACGTGTCGGCTTCGTTAGTGCGCTCATAGCGGTCTCTGGAGTGTTCAGTGTTCAGTGTTCAGTGTTCAGTGTTCAGGATTGTATTGACCCCAACGGGGTCGCATGTTGCAGCCCAGGGCAACGCCCTGGGGAATGCGTCTCAGGCGAAGACCTCATCGACGGTGATGCGCCAGTCGGGGACGGCCGGTTCGGCGTCGGCGGTCTGTCCGCGCCGGAAGAGGACGGCGGGTTGATGGCGACGATAGCAGGTGATCGTATGTGCCAACGGGTCCACGTCCCAGACGACGAGGGTGCCGGCCTGGAAGTAGTCCTCGCGCTTGTCGGCCATCTCTGCTTCGGCGGCGTTACCGTACTCGTTCTCGCTGCGGATCTCGACGGCGAACGTCGGCGGGTTTTCGATGAACCGCATGTCATTTGCCGGGAAGGGACCGACGAAATACGCAGCGTCTGGCATGAAAGATTGACGGCCCGAGGGAAGGATTGGGACCGTGAATCCCATACCGTCCGGGTAGGCTTCCCCCACGCCACGCGCCCTCGCATAATCGTCGAGGTGTCGGGCGATCAAGAACGAGAGTCTACCAGGGCGGCGTCCCGAAGCCATGATCTCCACGATCCTTCCGTTGATTAGTTCGGCTTTGCCATCGTGTCGATACAGGTCGTCGATGGTCGCCGTTCGTGGGGGAGCCGTCATCACATACCTCCTTCAGCAAAGACATCCTCGACGGTGATGCGCCATCCGGGGACGGCGAGTTCGGCGTCGGCGGTCTGGCCGCGCCGGAACGTCACGGGGGGTTGGTGACGGCGATAGGCGGTGATCGTCTCGGCCAGCGGGTCCACGTCCCACACGACGAGGGTGCCTGCCTGGAAGTAATCCTCGCGCTTATCGGCCATCTCTTCTTCTGCGGCATTGCCGTAGTCGTTCTCGCTGCGTACCTCCACGGCGAAGGTCGGCGGGCCTTCGTTGAATCGCATGTCATTTGCTGCGAAGGGGCCGGTGAAATAGGACGCATCCGGCGAAAATGACTGGCGACCCGAGGGGAGAAGCGGAACCGCAAAGCCCATGTTGTCGGTGTAGGCTTCTCCGATACCCGTCGCATCCGCATAGTCATCGAGACGACGGAAGATTCGACCCGCGACTCGGTTTGGACGCCGCCCTGAAGCCATGAGTTCGACAATCCTTCCGTTGATTAGTTCGGCTTTGCCCTCATGCCGATACAGGTCATCGAGAGTTGCGTAGCGCGGGGGAGCGGTCATGATCTTCCTCCTCACTCGAACAAGTTCTTCTGCGCGTCTTCCTTCTTGTCCCTCGCCTCGACGGCGTCCCAGTCGGCCAGCTCGATCGGCGGCGGGATGATGCGGACGAACGACCGGCGCTTGACCGCCAGGTGGCCCTTGCCGCCGCGCGACACCAGTTCGACCCGCCGGCCCGTGAAGTCCATCTCCTTGCCGTCGCTGGTCTCGACGACCAGGAGCGACTTCGACCCTGAGATCGGCAGGCCGCCCAGGCAGGCGTCGCCCGCGTCGAGTTTCATTCCCATCACGCCCTTGCCCGCGCCGGAGAGGATGTTGATCTCGTCGATCGCGAAGTGGGTGACGTGCCCCGATGCAGACGCCAGCAGTAGACTCGGCTCGTCGCGCAGGACATTCACCTGAACCACTTTATCCCCCTCGGCGAGGCGGGCGAATCGCCGCCCGACCTTCGTCGATGCGATGCGAAAGCCGCCCAGCGACACGCGCATTACCTGGCCCTGTGCCGTGATGACCAGGACATATGGCCCGGCAGGCTCGCCGTTCGCCGGCGGCGTGTCCATCGGCGTGAACCGCTCGTCCGTCGTTGCCATGCCGACGATCTTGACTTGATCGGCGAGGCGAAAGAACTTCGTGATCGGGTCGCCGTATCCCGAACTCGCGGGCACGTCGAGCATCCGCAGCGTGTAGGCGCTGCCGTCGTCGGCGAAGAAGACGACGTGGTCGATGGTGCTGCCGGGGACGACGGCGGCGACCTCGTCGCCCTCGCGGACGCGGGTTCCCTCCACCGAGGCGAGCCGCCCGACGCGCTTGATCCAGCCATCCTTCGTCAGGACAACGTTGGTGTTCTCGCGGACGATATACGCCTCGGGGTCGAACTCCGGCTCGTCCTCGGAGGAGCCGAATTTCGTCCTCCTGCGATCCTTGCCGCCGTACTTCTCGCCGACCTCCGTGATCTCCTGCTTGACGACGGCCCAGAGTTTGGTTTCCGAGGCGAGGAGGTCAGCGACCTCCTTGGCGCGGGCTTTCTTCTCCTTCAACTCGTCGAGAATCTTGCGGATCTCCATCTGCGCGATCTTAAAGAGTTGGGCGTCGAGGATGGCCGTGGCCTGCTCGTCGTCGATGGCGAACCGCGCGATGAGCCTCTGGCTCGCATCGGCTTTGCTCGACGACTCGCGGATGAGGCGGATGGCCTCGTCCAGGGCATCGAAGAGGATGCGGAACCCTTCAAGGATGTGGATGCGCCGACGCAACTGGTCGAGTTCGTATTGGAAGCGTCGTCGGATCGTCTCCAGGCGGAAGTCGATGAAGTAGCGCAGCATCTCCTTCAGCCCTAGGCGGCGGGGCCGAACGATCTCCTCGCCCTTGGAGTTAACCTCGGGGATGAGGCATGTCATGTTGTAGGGGAACGTGTCCTGTAACTGGGTGTGCTTGAACAGGTACGCCATCACGAGGTTCGCATTCGTGTCCGCTTTGACCTCGAGGGCGATGCGCATACCCTCCTTCTCGTTCGACTCGTTGACGAGGTTGAGCAACTGAGGCAGTCGGCGCTCGTTGATGATGGTGCCGATGTCTTCCTCGAGCTTGCCCTTATCCACCCCATACGGGATCGAGGTGATGACGATCTGCTTCTTGCGGCCGACCTCCTCCTCGACCCACTCGGCCTGCACCTTGATGGTGCCGGTGCCCTCCTCGTAGATCTTGCGGAGGGTGGCGCGGTCGGTCATGATCTTGCCGCCGAGGGGGAAGTCCGGCCCCTTGACGCGCTCCATGAGTTGGGCAGTCGTCGCCTCCGGGTTGTCGATCAGGAAGACGCAGGCCCGGCAGACCTCGCCGAGGTTGTGCGGCGGGATGTTCGTCGCCAGGCCGACCGCGATGCCCGACGAGCCGTTGACGAGGAGGTGCGGGAACTGCGCCGGCAGGACGACCGGCTCCTCGCGGGTGTTGTCGTAGTTGGGCCGCATCGGGACCGTCCGCTGGCCCAGCTCGGCCATCAACCCCTCGGCGACGGCGGTGAGCTTCGCCTCGGTGTAGCGCTGGTGGGCGGGCGGGTCGCCATCGACGGAGCCGAAGTTGCCCTGGCCGTGGACGAGGTTCGCGCGCATCACCCACGGCTGCGCCATGCGCACGAGCGCCTCGTAGGCCGCAACGTCGCCGTGCGGGTGGTAGTTGCCGAGCACGTCGCCGCAAATCTTGGCGCACTTCCTCGGCCTGCCCTCGAAGGTCAGGTGCAGGTCGTGGTACATCGTGTAGAGGATGCGCCGCTGCACCGGCTTGAGGCCGTCGCGCACGTCCGGCAAGGCGCGCGACGTGATGACGGACATCGCGTAGGTGAGGTAGCGCTCCTCGGTCTCGGCCCGGAGTGATACCGGGGTGATGGTCTCCGCCATGGAATGCCTGCTCCCGTCGTGGTCGAACGTCGAAGTCGATTAGGGACAATTCTAGTCAGACCGGGTAGGTACACACCAGTTCAACCGTTCGGTGATGTCGTAACGATCCCTCACCGGAGTGGGCATGGTAGTGATAATTTGTACACAAAGCAAGGTCGGAAGGAGGCGCGCGGAGGAAGGTGAAGCTAGCGGTTGCACCGCCGGGCTTGGGCAAACGGATGATGGCTCTGTTTCACCGGCGAGCAAGGATTTCTTTCGCCGAAGCCAACCCAGTGTCTCCGCAGGAGCATCCCATGTGGTCCTCCCCGACCGAGGAAGACGCGATCCGCACCAAGCGGTAGACGGTCTCGCCCGTCGCGAGTCGCTCCGGCTGAAGTTCGGGCATGTGAATCCCTTCTGGGATCGCCGGATACTCCTGTCCGTCAGATCCGATCACTCGGGAGAGATCGTATTTGTACTTGGCAGAATGAAGGAACGCCGGGAAATTCTGCCGAGAGTAGGGGGATCGCTACGTCGGGCCGTGCGGGGCGACGGTAGAACAGGGATCCGGCTTCGTCGATGACGAGGAGTGTTGGCCCGGCACAAAGCAGGATGTGCGTCATCCTAATTTACTCCCTCCACCAACCGGACGATGAGCGGAATGCCCTGGTGGTGGGCTACCGCCCGGTGGAAACGGTGTCTTCTAGATCCACGTCTGCCTCATGCGCATAGCTCTCGACCGACACCGACATTTGATGATCGAAGGAGTGGAAGAATCGATCGATCAAGTCGTCGCGCCTTCGCGATGTCCGGCACACGATGGACCGGAAGCGCCTCCCCACTCGATTCTATTCCCGATGGATCTCCGCTCGGAGGGCGTGGATCTTGCCGTTGCGCACCTCGACGATGATGTCCGGGTTCG
>JANXSH010000406.1 GCA_025356615.1 Planctomycetia bacterium
GCTGCGCTCGCGACCCTGGGCTGTGATATATAACCCCTTCGGGGTAAAGACCTCGAGTTCGGCTCACCCTTGGCCATTCGTTGAAACTCGGGACGGGTCGTGCGTGTCATGAATCACCCCGTCCCTCGAGTTCGGCTCACCCTTGGCCATTCATTGAAACTACTGAATGACAGATGCAGGCCCGCAGGTTGACTCGCAGCGCGCGAGCCGCAGCATGGCTTCTGTAACCCCCACGGTTAGGAAGTGGAGACCCCTCATGATCCGTCCTCTCATCCTCGTCGCCTGCATCGGCCTCTCAGGCTTCGCCCTGGCGGACAAGCCGGAGATCACCTCCGGGATCCTCGAGTTGAAGCTCCCCTACAGCGTGACTCCGCCGACCGGCTCGCCGGAGCGCGTCTCCAAGCTCGAGATCGACGGCAAGGACCACACCTCGCCGCGAATCCTGACGCGGACGATCAAGGTCGATCCCAAGAAGGGGACCGACACCGTGACCGTCGTCTACACCTACTGGCCGTACATCTACACCCGATTCACCCGGACCAAGGTCGTCAAGGTCGTCAAGGGCGAGACGGTCGAAGTGAGCCTCGAGAAGGCCGACCCGAAGACGCCCGACAAGATCTACGTCATCTACTACCCGACGCCGATCGAGGTCGTCGATGCGATGTGCAAGTTGGGCAGCATCGGCAAGGACGACGTGGTCTATGACATCGGCTGCGGCGACGGTCGGCTGGTCATCCAGGCGGTGAAGAAGTTCGGCGCGAAGAAGGCCGTCGGCATCGACATCAGCGCCGAGCGCATCCGGGAGTGCAAGGCGAACGCGAAGCGGGCCGGCGTCGCCGACAAGGTGACGTTCCTCGAGAAGGACGCGCTGACGATCAAGGACTTCTCCGAGGCGACCGTCGTGCTGACCTACATGAGCGACTCCCTGAACGAGGCACTTCGTCCGAAGCTTCAGAAGACTCTGAAACCGGGATCCCGCATCGTGTCGCACCGATTTCGGATGGGCGACTGGAAGCCAAAAGAATCGAAAGTCATCAAAGCGAAGAATAACTACGGGGACGTGGCGGAGTTCGAGTTGCACCTGTGGGCGATCGAGGAGGAGTGAGGTGGGACTCGCCCGCCTCACGGTGTGCCGATGCGCAATTCTTCGATTGCCCGGTCCTTTTCCGTCGCGCTCAGATTCGGATCACTGCGGATGATCTCGATCTTGCTCTCGATGAAGGCGCGCTCGGCCTCGGGGTCGCGTGGCACCTGGCGCGAGAGCCGCTCGAATTCGGAACGCATGTCCCCAATCGGCACGGGTGCCCCGGTGCCGGGGTTGCGCAGGAACCCTTCGTGAGGATCCCCCGAAGGGAGGGGAAGCGGATTCGGAGGAGTCATATGGTTTCCTTTCTTCCCCCCCCACAGATCAGCTATTCACGGCCCAGGTGTAGTTGGGGTCGAGGAATAGCAGGTGGAAGCCCGTGTTGTCGGTGCGGACGTAGCTGTCACCCGGCCCCAGGGTGTGCCACGCGCCCCACTGGTTGTTGGTATCGCGACTGACCAACTGGGTGTTCAGCGCGCCCATCGGGCTGGTCCCCTGATAGAGGTTCTGGAACGTTTCGACGATCGGCCCCCACGAGCCGACCCAGACGCCCTGCTGCTCAGCCAGTGTGGCTGGATAGTCGAACTGGTAGATCAAGTCCCAGTGGTTGGATACATGGTTCCACAACCAGACTTGATTATACCAGTGGTTCGCCGCGCTCTGGTAGGTGAAGTTCATCAGCGGCAGCACCTGGTACGGGTGGCCGTGCGCGGATTCCGTGCGGACGTAGTTCGCGAGGTTCGCAAACGGAATGTTCGTCTGCCAGGGAGTTGCCGGGTAGCGTGCCCAGTCGAAGACCTTGAAAAAGGTCTGGTTCTGGCCGTTGTAGGAGATGAACGCTTCGACGCCCTTGCCCGAGCGATTCGTCGCCGTGAGATACAGGTAGGTGTTGACGTTGCCGCCCGGCGGTGTCGGACAGATGATCTCCCAGTAGATCGCCGTCCCCGTGGCCCAGTTGGTCTTGAAGGGGGTGTTGTAGAACATGCCGTAGCCGACGCCTCCCGGAACGGGCGGAGTAATCGTCGGAGCAACGGCCACCTCGGTTCCCCTGGCGAGGCTGGCGGCAGCGATTTTGCGCGCCGGCAGATCGAGGGTCGGATGTGTCATAGCCAGATGTCCTTTGCTGGCGAGAAAAGCCTTCTCGGCCTTCTCGTCGCGCGGAGTCATCTTGGTGATGTCCGCGAACAGAGTCCGCACATCCCCGGTGTCGTCCCCCGGTAGGGCCGCAGCGGCGAGCCTGTAGGTCGGGGAGGAGAGAGGGAGTTGGCGAGCAGGCGATTCGGTGGTCATGGTGATTCTCCATGCTGAGGGCGTAGCCGATGATGAAGACGACTTCACCGCCGACAGCGTCATGAGGATACAGGAGGGGGCGAACCTTGATGACAGCGAATGAGCGGGCACAGTCACATAGCCGGAAGCACGGCCCGTAGTTCCCGCTCGAATCGCCGGCTACAATCTTATGTTGAGTCATTTCTGTCTGTAAGCCAACACGGTTCACACCACCGATTCAACCTCGAGGTGTGGCACGCTTGGTCAGCCAACTGACCAGGGCGCTCAGATGGGTCGGCATATCCGTGTCCGAGGCTTCGATCGTATGCTGTTGGCCTTTTGCTTCGATGACCAGTCGGTAGTGCATCTCGTCTGGGCGCGGTGACTTGTTTTGAGCGGGGCCGCGAGCGGCGAGTGCGGCAACGTCGGCCGAGTCGATCAACTGCTGAAGTTCTCCGGTTTCGCTTTGGGAGAGAGCATTCGCGTCGACCGTGCAGGAGCGTTTCATGGCAGGGCCAGCCAGACCGCCAGCCATGACAAAATGAATGCGCATGATTCCCTCCCGTGTTTTGTGCAATAGGAAGGCTTCCTCGGCTCGGGACGAGGAAGCGTAGTCGTGAACCATTCAGGCTGCACGAAGGAATCATCAGAATGGGAATTCACCCAATCGATGATGCCTCGTGGACAGTCTGTTATCGTAGCACGATTTCGGGGGGGTCAGGCCATCACTTCGATTGCTTTGCGGAGTTCCTGGCTGAGCCGCTCGAACTGCTTCTTCAGGCCCGAACCATTCGACTCCACGGATGCAGTCCGACCACCTTTCTTCCGCCTCGCAGCGGCGGCGTGCGGTGAAGTGACCGGAACGCCGACTTCGGACCACGCCTCTTTCACGGCCTGTTGCTGGGTGCTGCCGCTCCCGAACAGGGCACCCGCCACTTGCACCGTGACATTGGCACAGTCCTGGAACTGGGCCAGCGGCCAGAGTTGCTGCATCGCGCTGTACCAGATGGCACCCGGATCTTCCCAGGCGTTTCCGCCGATTTGGGTGGCCGTCAGGAAGAACGCATGGTTGGGAATGCCCGAGTTGGTGTGGACGCCGCCCCAGTCATCCCACTGGTCGTCCGGAAGGTTGACGAAATCATCCATGTGCTTGGGTTGCGGATCCTTCCCTCCCAATTTCGGGTCGTCGTAGGCGCTTCCGGGATCCTTCATGGAGCGAAGCGCGACCCCGTGGACTCCTGGGGCCAGGATGCCGGCACCGATCAGCCAGTCAGCCGAGGCAGCGTCTTGACCCTTCGTGTGCTGCTTGACGAGAGAGCCGAAGACATCAGCGAACGACTCGTTCAGGGCACCAGGTTGCTTGTGGAACTCTAGCGCGCAGGTCTTATCGACGACGCCGTGCGTCAATTCGTGTCCGATCACGTCGATGGCACCTGTGAACCCCACGAACGTCGTCCCGTCGCCGTCGCCGAAGACCATTTGCTGGCCGTTCCAGAAGGCGTTGTTGAATCCGTTGTCGTAATGGACCGAGGCGACCAGGGGCAGGCCGTGGTCGTCGATCGAGTCGCGGTTGAACACCTCCTTGTAGAGGTCGTAGGTGGCCCCGAGTCCATCGTAAGCCTCGTTGACCGCATGGTCGGAGGACGCCGCACCACCCTCGTCCCTCACCTGCTGTCCAGGGAGGGTCGTGAGGTGCTTGGTGTTGTAGATCGTTCGGTGCTTTCCCCCGGAGTGGGGGGCGGCCAGGGGGAGGCTGAGTTCGGCCAGTGTAGACCGGCGCGTGCGGAGTTGGGTCGAGAGGAGCATGGCCCGCATCGCGCTCTCGCGGACATTTCGGTCCTTGCTCTCCGCCAGGGCCTTCAGGATGTGGTTGGGGATGATGGTGCAGACGTAGTTTTTTCGGGCTTTACACATGGACGGGGTTCCTTTCGAGGGAGAGGGGCTGGATGATGGAACGATTCGAAGGCTTGGGCGTGCGGTCCAATGGACGACCATTGGGGTGGTTGCGACTCAACCGAGGAAGATCACCTGGAGAGTAATGGATCCCCTCCATGCGTCATCCGCGTTGCTGTCTCGGCAGATGGCATAGGCGGTGATCTGCAACGTGCTGCCGACCACCACGACCCCGGCTCTCGCTCCCAGGTAGGTGATGGGGCGTTCTTGGGGGTAGAAGTCGAAATTCCACATCGCCACCGACACCGAGACATTCTGCCATCCGGTGGGTGGGGTGATCGTCTGGGAGCGGCTGACCCAGTTCGGATTCGGGGGGTTCTGGCTCTCACTGAAATCGAGGATGTGGTACTCGATGCTCATGACGCCCGAGCCGACGAGCGCCGCGATTGGCTTGCCGTCGGTAGTGAGGGCGTTGTGGATCGCAGGCTCGATGGCTCGGATGACAGTTGTCGGATCGCTCATGGGGTTTGCTCTCCTTGGGGATGTTCCGCCCATAAAACGGGCTATGGCCGCTTCAGGGGTCGGACGAAGTGCGTGTGCCTCTGGGGGACTGACACTCGTGGTTAGGCCGTTACCTGACGGCGAAGGTTTGAGTACGGCCTTCATACCCGCCGCGATGGCCCCCTGGACTTCGGGGAGACTCTCGCCGACGTACAGGCAGCGGTCGAGCGGCAAATCGACACGATGTGCCGCGTATTGGTAAATAGCGGCGTGTGGTTTCGCGACGCCGGCGTCGTGATCAGAAACGAACGCCACAGGGTCCAAGAATGTGTCGAGGCCAGCCTGGTTCAGGAGTTGGAGGGCCGCTCCGTTCGTAAGTGCCGACCCAAGCGTTGTAATAAGACCTACGCGCAGTCCAAGTACGTCGTGCATGGTCTCGAGGAGCAACGCACTGCTGGGGTACGGGATGATCTTTTCCGCTACCGGGTCGTACTCGCCGAGTGTCCCGCCGATGTCAAAGAAGATCGCTGCAATCTGGTTTGTCGTGGCCATACTTCGACTCCCCGAAAGTTGCCTGTTCGGTCTGAGCGGCAACATATGCAAAGTTGTCAAAATGTGTCACTAACGGAACAAATGAAGATGAATGAGACATCCCATGCGTTTGATCGCCTCCTCCCCCGAACACTATTCACAGGTAGATTTTTCCCGACCGTCGGTGTTCGCCCAACAATTCTGGATGTTTCTTCCCATACAATCACGCAATCGCACCGCCTCCCCAACAAATCTCCACCCATACCACTGCCACGCCCCTCGCTGGTTCGTACAACCATGAGGAGGTGACTATGTGGGACGTGTTGGCATCCCGACCATCGATATGTTTTGCGTTCTGCCTGGAATAGCGAATGCGACGCCTATCTCCCGCCACGAATTGTCTGAAAATTCCTGCACGCTCCCTGATCCGACACTACACTCCCTCCTGACTCGGCGAAATGGTGTGTCCCGATGAGTGACTCCGCCCCATCCTTACAGGTCTTGCTCGATCAGTTGCAAGCAGGCGGCGCCGGGGCCAGGGAAGCCCGCAACGAATTGATCGGCCACAGTCAGGAGCGGTTTCGCCTCCTCGTGCGGCGAATGTTGCGGGGCTTCCCTGCGCTTCATCGGTTGGAGAACACCAGTGATGTCCTGCAAGATGTCCTCGTGCGGATCGACAGCCTCCTCCAGTCGATCGACGTGACCACGCCGCGCGACTTCCTGCGTTTGGCCGCCGTCCAGATTCGTCGGGTGTTGATCGATCTGACGCGGCACCATTTCGGCCCGGAGGGCGAGGCCACTCACCAGATCCCGCCAGGGCAGAACGGCCAAGGCGTGATGCCGGACCCCGCCGACAAGAGTGAGGATCCGTATCAACTCGCACGATGGAGCGAATTGCACGAGTACATCGCCGGCCGAGAGGAGGGCGAACGAGAGCTGTTCGAGTTGATCTACTACCAGGGACTGAACCAGGCGGAGGCGTCCGCCATGCTCGACCTTCCCGTTCGCACACTCCAGCGGAGTTGGCAGAGGGCGAGGATGGACTTGAAAATGTACCTGGGAGAGGACTTTATCCTGTGATCGTCGGAAATTCGGGAAAACTTGGCGGGTGTCGCACCCGACGCTCGCTGATATACTCAGAACGCGGACGATGATTGTTCGTCAGTCTGGGATCCTATCATGCAGAGGATGGTCGAAGACTGTTTGCTCGAGTGGGAGTCGCGGCGGCAACTCGGCGAGGACGCGACGCCGGCCGACCTCTGCCCCGACTCGGTCGCGCAACAAGCCGAGATCGCTCACTGCATCGCCCTTTTGAAGGCCTGTGATCGGCTGCTGGATGTGAGTCCCTGTCTCGAGGATCTGCCCGCGCGTCCTCTCCCCCGTTTCATCGGGCGATACGAGGTGCGCGGCGAACTGGGGCAGGGCGGGATGGGCGTTGTTTGGAAGGTTTGGGATCCCGCGTTGCGGCGCGAGGCGGCTCTGAAGATGCTTCGGCCCACTTCGCCGTGGCACGACGAAGGAGATGTCCGCCGACTGTCCCTTCGCTTCCAGCGCGAGGCCCAGGTATTGGCCCAACTCGAACACGATCACATCGTCCCGGTTTTCGAGGCCGGGCTTCACGAAGGTCAGCCCTACTTCGTGATGGAGTATGTCGGCGGCGGCTGCCTGTCTCAACACATGGTAGCCCTTCGAGGCCAGGGGCCGAAGGCGGCGGCGGCGTTTATGGCGAAGGTGGCGAGGGCGGTCGATCACGCACACCAGAAGGGCGTATTGCACCGCGACCTCAAGCCGGCCAACATTCTCATGGATGGTGCAGGGGAGCCGTTCGTGAGCGACTTCGGCCTTGCCAAGTTGCTCGCCCACCCCGTCGATCACGAAGCCGAAACCGAGGACGGCCCGTATGTTACCTCGTTGGAGCCATCGGGTGTCGCCGAGGCGAGCCACCTGACCGCCCCCGGCTGGCAGCCCGGCACCGCCGCCTACATGGCCCCCGAGCAGTTCGACGCCGCATTCGGGGAGGTCGGCCCGGCGACGGACGTGTGGGCGCTGGGCGTGGTCCTGCGCGAGTGTTTGACGGGGCAGAAGCCGTTCGGAAGTGGGACGCGCGAAGTCCTGCGGGACTCCATCTGCAACCACCCTCCGAAGGCTCTTTCGCACGGCCCGGATCGGCGGCTGGAGAAGGTGGTCCTGCGCTGCCTGGAGAAGGCACCCGAGCGCCGCTATCCATCTGCGGGCGCGCTGGCCGACGCCCTGGATCGCTGTCACCGGCGACGATGGCAGAAGTGGGTTAGCGTGGCGGCATGTTTCATGGCGGTGGTGGTGCTGGGATCCTGGTGGATCATCCGCGAGCGTGATCCCGAGAAACGCTACGAGCGCCGAGTAGCACCGATCCTGGCGAAGCTCGAGAAAGGCGAGGCTGTCGATCTGGTCTCCGAAGGGGAGGACTTGCCTCCCTATCGGATTCGCTGCGGCGAAGGGATTGTCAAGGTTTGCAAGACCAGTGAAGGGATATCGATCACTTCGCCGACCCTGTCCACCGTCGAGTTCCTGCCGGGTGTGCCGTGGCCATCCTATCGGATCGAGGCCGAAGTGCGCCACGATCATAGTGCCTTTCTCTTGAGAGGATTGACGAGTGTTGGAGTCATCTTCAGCAATCGGACGCTGGCCAAAGCCAACGGGGTTCATCACGTCACCGGACACCTCAAATTCAATGACGGATCCGAGCCTGCTCCGGTACCAAAAGGACGACCGCTTCCCGATCGCAAAGTTTGCTTGCAACTCCTTTGGCATCTCGAGGCCCGCGAGAACGACCCCGTCGCTTTCGTGAGCTATCCCTGGATAGCCAGCGAAGGCGCGGTGTTTCACAAGGACGAGGGGCGAGGCCACTGGCGGACCATCCGAATCGAAGTCACACCCGAGGAGATCACCGCTCAGGCAGGACAGGTGCCAGGGAAGACTCTTGGCCCATTCACCACAGCCTACGAGTACATACAATTCCCCAAGACATTGCAGCAGGACCAGCCCGAAGTCCAAGGGATCGACCTCAGTCCCATCGACCAACGCATAATTGGCGTCCTCGTGGCAGGTGGCCAATGCACCGTTCGGCGACTTCGGGTTATCCCTCAGTCGAAACCCATACCCTGACATCACATTCGTAAAGAGAGAGATCAGATGGCAGATTCCAAAAATTGCCCAACGTTAGCCCTTCAAGGGAAACAGATCGTCATCCAAATGACGAGTGGCCCCGCCAACTCACCGGTCGTTTCTTCGATCTTCACCATCGTCAACAACATGGACGTGACCCCTGCGATCGATACGAAGAGCGGCACCACCGACGCGAGTGGGGATTTGACGTTGACATCCGTTGTTCTTGCGAGCGGGAAATATCACGTCACATCGAAGATCAGTCCGCCCGGCCAGACTCCCATCAACTGTAGTTCCACGATCACCATCCCTGTAGCCCAGGTGGGGTGAACTGCTGAGATGCCCAGCGCAGGGTAGGGAATGTCCCATTTTCGAGACCGACGCGCTGAAATGAGGGGGGTAACAGAAGTAGGTCCGGCGAGCCGAGCCGGACAAGCCCCGCTTGGTTCGCGGGGCCTACTCTGGCATTTTCGACCCATGCCAGCCTTCCCCCTGCCATTCTCCTGCTCGCCACATACAATCGCCCTCATATCCTTCCGGCCATCCTCCCCAGGACTCTCCCTCCATGCTGTGGGCGCTGTACAACCAGCGACTCGACCCGCTCGCGGACACCTTCTTGAAAGATGTTCCCTACGGCTCAGTCGTCGTCTCGACTTTTCTCGCATCCCTGCCGATCCTCGTCCTCTTCTACCTGCTCGTGCCCCGGCGTTGGCTCGCCCCGTATGCCGGGGCGGCGGCGGCGGCGGTCGCTCTGATCGTGGCGGTCGTCGTCTTCGGGATGTCGCCGGCGATGGCGGGGATGTCGTTCCTCTACGGCGCGGGCTTCGGCCTGCTGCCGGTCGGCTGGACGATCCTCAACGCCATGCTCCTGTACAACATCACCGTGCAGACCGGCCAATTCGACGTGGTGAGGCGGTCGGTCGCCAGCCTGTCGAACGACTCCCGCATCCAGGCGATCCTGATCGCGTTCGCCTTCGGGGCGTTCCTCGAGGGGGCCGCCGGCGGGGGGACGCCTGTGGCGATCTGCGGCGCGATCATGGTCGGACTGGGTTTCCGGCCGTTCCAGGCGGCGGTGTTGTGCCTGATCGCGAACACGTCGCCCGTCGCCTACGGCGGCCTGGGGACGCCGCTCATCACGCTCAACGGCGTTACCGATGGCTTGCCGACGGCCACGCTCTCCGTGATGGCGGGGCACCAGCTGCCGCTCCTCTCGCTGTTCGTGCCGGCGTACATGATCAAGTGCATGTGTACCTGGAAGCAGACGCTCGAGGTGTGGCCGGCCCTGCTCGTCGCCGGCGGGTCGTTCGCGGTGTTCCAATACTTCTTCGCGACGAGCCATGAGTGGATCGAGGGGGTCGAACTGTACCCGATGACGGACATCGGCGGGGGCATCTTCTCGCTCGCCCTGACGGCGATCTTCCTCCGCTACTGGCAGCCGAAGAACCCCATGCGTCTCGACGCGCCCGCGCCGATCGCGAACCAGGCGCACCTCTCCGCCGCAGAGGTCGCCCTGGTCGGCGCGCACGCCGCCGAGGCGGAGGCGGCCCGCTCGCTGCTCGCCGCCGAGAACCCGTCCGATAACAGACCGCTGACCGCCGGGCGGATCGTTCTGGCGTGGATGCCGTTCGCGCTGATGTCGGTCCTGCTCATGCTCACGGGACTGGTGCGCCAGAAGGAGCCGGGCAAGCCGGGACAGGAGTACGTCCAAATCTTCGGCCTCCAGACGAACTTCCTCATTCCCGTCGCGCTCATCCACGAGGAGGTCGAGCGCGACCCGGCCCTCTTGCTCGAGGGCAAGAAATCCGAGCCGGAGCGTGCCGTGTTCAACTTCCCCTGGCTGACGGCTCCGGGGACGGCGGTGATGCTCTCGGCGATCCTGTCCATGATCCTCTTGCGGATGAACGCGGGGGCGATCTACGCGGTCCTCCGAAGGACCATCATTCAGATGAAGATCCCCATCCCGACGATCGCCTTCATGCTCGGCCTGAGCTATGTGACGCGCTACGCCGGGATGGACGCGACGATGGGCATCGCCTTCGCGGCGACCGGCGTCCTGTACCCGTTCTTCGCCCCGCTCCTGGGCTGGCTGGGCGTCTTCCTGACCGGCACCGACGCGGGCAGCAACGCGCTGTTCGGCAGCCTCCAGCAGATCACGGCCTCGCAGGTCCACAACGCCGGGGCGTTCACGAACCTCGACCTCGGACAAGCGCAGGTGCTGATCTGCACGGCCAACAGTACGGGCGGCGTCATGGGCAAGATGATCGACGCCCAGAGCATCGTCGTCGCGACGGCCGCGACGCACCAGCTCGGCAAGGAGGCCGACATCTTCAAAGCCGTCTTCTGGCACAGCCTCTTCCTGGCGTGCGTCGTCGGCCTGATTACGCTGCTCCAGGCGTATGTCGTGCCGTTCACCTCGATGGTGCCCAGGCCATAGGTTGGTTAGACTACCGTCGGCGAATTATTGGAACGATCATCCGATGTATTTCAGCCGCGCGCCCAATTCTTCGTGCGGCCACGTTTACACTTCTGGAGGCTGAGATGACCTCTGAGCGTGAATGCCCTGGGATCGACCTCGAGAAGTACCGGGACTACCTGCGCCTGCTGGCGCGCATGGAGATGGACCCACGGCTTCGAGCCAAGCTCGACCCGTCGGACCTGGTCCAGCAGACACTCCTGAAGGCCCACCAGGCGATGGGGCAATTCCAGTATCGCACCGAAGCGGAGGTGGCGGCGTGGCTACGCAAAATTCTGGTCCACGCGCTCATCGACGCCGTCCGGCAGTTCGGGACGGCGGGGCGGGACATGAACCTGGAGCGGTCGCTGGAAGAGTCGGCGTCGCGCCTGGAAGCCTGGCTCGGGGCGGAGCACTCCTCGCCCAGCGAGCGGGCCGAGCGCAACGAACTGCTGCTGCGCCTGGCCGGAGCACTGGACCAGCTGCCGGTGGACCAGCGCACGGCGGTCGAGCGGAAGCACCTGCGCGGCGAGTCGCTGGAGGTGATCGCCCTGGCAATGGACAGGAGCATCACGGCGGTGGCTGGCCTCTTGCGCCGTGGGATCGACCGCCTCCAGGCGCTATTGGCCGAAGGAGAGGGGTAAGACGATGATCGATGACCTGACCCAGTCCGTGGACCGCGAGGGTCGCCTCGACGAGGCGGTGGCGTCCTACCTCCAGGCGGCGGAGGGCGGGCGCGCGCCCGATCAGCGGGAGTGGCTGGAGCGATACCCCGACGTGGCCGGGGGGCTGGAACACTTCTTCGCCGGCAACGAGCAGTTCGACCGCCTCGCGGCCCCTTTGCGGCTGCTCGCGCCGCCAGCCTCCTGCGACACGAACGGCGACGAGGCGGGAGGGCTGGGGCGGCTGGGTGACTTCCAGCTCGTGCGCGAGGTGGGGCGGGGCGGCATGGGCGTGGTGTACGAGGCGGAGCAGATCAGCCTGCGCCGTCGGGTGGCCCTGAAGACCCTCCCATTCGCCGCCACGAT
>JANXSH010000427.1 GCA_025356615.1 Planctomycetia bacterium
GCCAGCCCGGCGAGCAAGGTAAGACCTGAGCCGCGTCGCAAGCGAACCCTCGGCTCAGGCTGCCGCCGTACCGAGGCCACCTCTCCCAGGGATTCGCGCGGTTCTTCAGGCGCGTCGGGCTGCCGGTCGATATCCCACCACTCGAATGACGGCCCTCGAGAGCAGGGCGAGGAAAACGGCAACTCGGCGCTTGATTCCGGCAACCGATATGTCCCCCTGCGGTACGGAAATCGACATGGCCGACTTCGACGGCGGGTTCAAGATCGCTGCGCGGTCTTCTGGGGCGGGCCTCTCCCGGCTGGGCGGCATCCCGGTCGATCACTGGGAACCGATCGGTGACACAGTCCAGACCACCGAACGCCTAGCCGACCGCGCCTTTCGCGCGGATCGCGACGGGAGCCGATTCGTCGTCTATTTCGAGGCTTACACGCGCTGGGTCGAGTCGGCCCCCTGGAGTGTCCTCGCCAAGAGCGGCCTGCTCTCCGAACGCGAACGCCTGCCGACGCGCTCGCTGATCTTCATCCTTTTGCCCCAAGGCTACCGCGAACAAGGCGGCACGTTCCGCCTGGAGACGGCACCGGACGATCCGACGCAACAAGTCTGGTTCCGCGAGATTCCCCTGTGGAAGGAGACCCCGGAGGAGTGGTGGGAGTACCATCACGGCCTGATGACCCTTTTCCCGTTGTGCAAACACGGCATGGAGCCGCCCGATGCCGTGGCGCATGCGGCAACGGCGATCAAGTAATGTGAGACGGACGCCGCGCGAAGGGCAGACCTACTGACAACACTGGCGATCTTTGGTAGGCTGGCCGAGAAGAAGACAGATGTCCTGGCCATCATCGGGAGAGAGCAAATGCGTGATTCACCTGTGATACAAGAGTTCATCGCCGAGGGCGAAGCTCTCGGAATGCGAAAAGCCGCTCGGGAATCCGTTCGGGAGGTGCTGGAGATTCGATTCGGCCTCGAGGCCCTGAGCGAATTCGAGGAAGCGCTCGATCGCACGAACAATCTGGAAACGCTCAGGGCACTACACAAATCTGCCCTACAGGCTCGCCGCATCAGCCAGTGCCGCAAAGCGCTCGCGAGTCTATGACGCATGTTGCCTCGGCATTCCTTCCGCGTCGCGTCACCCTGGTGGCCAGCCAAAATCACGCCCGCCCAGCAAGTGCATGTGCAGGTGCGGGACGGTCTGGCCCGCACGCTCCCGACAATTGACGACGAGCCGATACCCCTCGGTGATGCCGAGTCGGGCGGCGATTCGCGCCGCGACGATGTGCATGTGCCCCAGCAACGTCACGTCCTCCTCGCCGATCAGGTCGTGCGTCCGAATCTCCTTGCGCGGGATGAGCAGGACGTGCACGGGAGCCATCGGCGAGATGTCGTGGAAGGCGAGGCAGAGGTCGTCTTCATAGATTACGTTTGCGGGGATCTCTTTGCTGAGGATCTTCAGGAAGATGTTCTCGCTGAGCATGGCCGATCGCTCCTCACAGACTTCGGGCATTGGCTACGATACTCCGACAACCACACTTGGGCCAGGAGGGCCGAGCATGGCCTGGATTCTCGGCATCGACGAGGCGGGCTACGGCCCGAACCTCGGCCCGTTCGTCATGTCGGCAGTCGCCTGCCGGGTGGCGGACGACCTGCCGCCGACGGACCTCTGGCAGACGCTTGAGACATCCGTCCGCCGAGGCCGGGCGAAGAAGGACGACCCGCGCATCCACGTCGACGACTCCAAAGTCGTCTACAAAGCAGCGAAGGGGCTAGCGGGCCTGGAGCGGGCCGCCTTCACGGTGTTCGGCCTGGCCGCCGGGACGCTGCACGAACTCACGTCTCGGGTCTGCCCGGACGACCAGGAGGAACTCGCCGCCGAGGTGTGGTATCGCGGCGAACAGGCGTTGCCCGGCTACGCGGAGAGTGCCGATCTCCAGGCCCGCATCCCGCACTTCGCCGCGTCCTGCGAGGAGGCCCGCGTCGGCGACTGGGTGGCGCGGAGCGTGGTCGTCTGTCCCCGGCGCTTCAACCGCCTGGTGCGGAACGCGGACAGCAAAGGGGCGGTCCTCGCCTACGCCTTCATCCGGCTGCTGACCGACATGCTGCCCCGCACGCCGGGAGGGTCGCTCTCGGTGTACGTCGATAAACAGGGTGGCAGAAATAGCTACGCGAGTCAGATCCAGCAGGCGGTACACGGGATGGTCGTCGTCGTCGAGGAGGGGGCGAAGCGGAGCGCCTACCGCGTCGTCGGGGCCGATCGGACGATCGAGCTGTCGTTCCAGCCGCGGGCCGACGGCGAACAGTTCTGCGTTGCGCTGGCGTCGATGGTCAGCAAATACCTCCGCGAACTGTTCATGGGCGAGTTCAACCGCTTCTGGCAATCGCACCTGCCCGACCTCGCGCCGACCGCAGGCTATCCCGCCGACGCGCCACGCTACTTCGCAGCGCTGGGGCCGATCCTCGCGCGCTTGGATGTAGCGGCGGACGACGTGTGGCGGTGTAGGTGATGCCTATCCTACCTGGGGATGGGATCCGCAGGAGAGGCAGCGTGCATCAGCGCTTCCCGCAACCGCCCGATCTGCTCCGCCATCGGTCGCGGCGGGCGCGGGGTCTTCTGCCCAAATCGGCCCTCGATGCTGAGCCAGACGACCACCGGGCCGGTGCCGCTCAGTGCCTCCGCCGCGCCTTCGCTCCACTCGGCGAGGGACATGAAGCGATACACCCGCTCGATGCCCGCTCCGCGCGCGATCAGGGCGAAATCGGTCTTCCCCGCGCCGACGACGGGCTGGCCGCCGGTCACTTCGTAAAGGGAGTTGTCGAGGATGAGCAGGTAGACCGCCGCCGGGTGGGCGGCCAGCGTGACAGGGCTGCCGAGGTTCATGAGTGTGCAGCCGTCGCCGTTGAGAACGATTACGCCTCGGTCCGGACAGGCCAGCGCCAGACCCAGGCCGATGCCCGGTGCTTGCCCCATCGACGAAGGCATGTAGGCGAAATCGAGCGGCGTGTCCGACAGGTCCGGCCAGATGCCGACCGAGGTCATCGTCGAGACGACGACGCAGTCGCGCCGATGGCGTGCGATGACTTCCAGCGCCTCGCGATGCGACATGCTCATGGTTCACTCCGGGTAGAGGATCACCAGCGCCTGCCTGGAAGAATCGCCTTGCTCCAGGGCGGTCGTCAGGCTCAGGGCAGGCTCCCGCTCGTCGATCCGGTGCATCGGCAGTCCCCAGGCGCGGACGACCGGCTCGGTAAACTTCGGGCAGGTGTCGCTCGTCCGGCCGCGCTCGTGGGCCAACAGGTTCCGCACGCCGACGAGGACGAGTAGCGGCAACCCCATGTCGTGCAACACGTTCCGCAGCGCATCGCCCGCGTCGAACAGGCCGGTGCATTGGACCATGACGATCGGCTTCTTCCCGCCCAGCCACAGCCCCGCCGCGATGGCGAACGCCTCGGCCTCCCGGCAGACGCGAATCAGCGTCAACGACGGGTGACTCGACAGCGCCTCGTCCCATCGTCCCAGGTCGCTATCGGGGATCCAGACGACGTGCGTGATGCCGCACGCGGCGAGAGTGGATGCCACGGTGGGGCCGTCGAGCATGGGTCATCTCCCGTGGGAAAGCGCGTCCTCTGGAGATGATGGTATCCCGCGCCGACGGGATCGACCATGCCAACGTCTCGCCATCCGGCGGGGCACGAACTTCGCCCCGAGGATGCGTTGCCATGCAAAGAAGGGGCGACCCCCGGTGATCCGGAGGCCGTCCCTTCTTCGACCGCGAATCTCGAGCGGTTCGGATCGCTCGTTCGGTCCGTTATTCGGCCCGAGGCGGAACCTGAGACGAGAGTTCTTTCACCTTCTGCGACAGTTCCTCCAGTTCTTGCAGGAGCGCCTTCAAGTCCTTGGGCGCGGCTGGAACGGCCGGCGCGGCGGGCAAGACCGGGGCGGCGACTGCGGGCGGCGCGGGGAGTGAAGCCGGGAAAGCGAGGGGCGTGGTGTTGACGTTAACGGGAGGAGGGTTGGCGTGGACGTTGATGGCGGGGGGGGTATCGGGGGTATTGGGGGTTCTGGGCGACGAATCCGCCTTCATCTGCTGAACGAGCTTCTCGAAAGCAGCGACCGTGGTCGCGTCCGAGGCTTGCATGCTACGCATGACCGCCTGGTTGGCCTGGCGCTGCTCGACCATCTCCTGGAGCGCACGGGAGTTCTTTTCCTGCACCTGCTGCATCGCCTCGATGAAGGCCATGTACGGGTTCGGCGCGGGCTGCGCGGGGCGAGGCTGCGCGAGGGTCGGCTCCGCCGTGGCAGCGGGAGCCGGCATACTGTTCACCAAGGTCGGTAGGGGCGGCGTGCTTCTGACCCCATTCGGCGAATAGACTTGTTGGGTCTTCGGCGCGGGGACGGGTGCCATGTTGTACGGGGAAGCGGTGTAGCCGCCCGAGGCAGGGACCGGATTCATCACGACGCATGTGTCGCAAGGCACTCTCGTACCCTTGACGCCGTCGGAACAAGCACAGGTGGGAGTGGCACGAATCTTAACATGGGTGGGCCGGCAAACAGGAGTGGACGGTACGCACACGGGCCTGGCGGGTAGACAGTTGCAAGCGGGGACCTGCGCCGGGGCGCAGGTCTTGCAAGAATTCGCACAGGGTTGCGGGCACTTGGGTGTACGCCACCACCTCCCGAATAGGCACTCGAGGCCCGAACCGAACCGATAGGCGCGGGGACACTCGACGACACAGAGTTGGATCTTCTGGCAACACCCAAGTCCGTCCCCGCTGGGTGCAAGCGCTGCCTGAGCTTGTACTTGTACGCCCGAGAGGCCCAGGAGCATTCCGACAGAAAAAAGTACGATCCGGCCAAACATGCACGTTCTCCTTAACGAGATGGCACCAGGAAAGCTCGGAATCATCTTCGGGGCCAGCCCTGTGATTCCTCCCTATTCCTGTTTATCGACCAGAGGGGAGCCAACCGCGACGGGAACGACAACCGGCGAGTCTGCTACTCCCGACCCAGCCGTCACCCCCGGCATAACCCATCCCTCTTGTCCGGATTGGTTCCGGGTCGCGGCCTGACGGATCACTCGCGCGCGCCGGGGTCGCGAATTTCTCGCTCGAGTTCGGCCAAGCATTCCCCGATGAGCCGATTGATTCGCGTCTGAGAAGCGGGCGGACTTTCGCCTGGGAGTTGCACCATGGGAACCGGGGGTATCCGGGTCGTCCCGGCGACCAGGGTCACCGCCGACCGTACCTGGAGAGGGGCCGGCTCCGCCAGGGTCGCACGTTGGCTCGTGCGGAGAGCGGTCAGCTGCTCGTCGATTCGGGCGAGGTGCTGCTTCACCTCCCGTAGCGAGGAGGCCACTTCGCTCGGGAGGGGATCCTTGGGCGGAATCCGGCGCGCCATCACCTGGGCATTCAAGTCCTGGACTTTGGCCTTGAGTTCGCTGATCCGCGCCGACAGGAGAATGGCCAACTCCGCCTGGACCATAGCCGCAGCGTCCGGGACCGGAGCGGTCGGGACGACGATCGGCGGGGAGTAGGTCGATGCCGCAAGGGTCGAGATGTCTCTCGGGGTGGCGCGAAGGTCGTTGTTCACCAGTTGCAGGTAGATGACCTGCGGGTCCTTATGCTCCTGCACGGCCACCGGGGCGGACGGATGGATTTCCGCAGGGCGATGGATCGGGGGACGAGATTCGATCGGGGGCGGGTTCGCTGGGAAGGCGCGGCACCCCGCCAGGCCGAGGCACAACGTAATCATGCAGGCGTTCCGCATTGGCGTCCTACCTCTTCTCACGACCCGAATCGTCACCGCCGGAGTCCTCTCCTACGAATCGGCCGGAAAAGGCGGCGGAATCGATTCAATCGGAAGAATCGTTCGATCTATTCTTCTCGGGGCGGCAACGACTTGCCCAACTACCGCATCCTTGCCTTCTACCCGGCGAGGCGGATCTCATGAAGAGCCTCCGAGGCCATCGACTACGCACGCGACAACACGCGCTGCCGGAACATCGTCGGGGGCAGCTCCAACCCCGCCGTCTCGAGTCGGGCGGCGAACGCCGGGCGGACGCCGGTCGCGACGAATTGGCCCACGGCACGGCCCATCGAGTCGATGCCCTTTTGCTGGTAGACGAAGATGTCCTGCGTGACGATCACGTCGCCCTCCATGCCGACGATTTCGGTCACGCTCGTGACCTTGCGCGCGCCGCCGGCGAGGCGCTCGGCCTGGATGATGAGGTTGACCGCCGAGGTGATCTGCCGCCGGAGTGCCTTCAGCGGCACGTCGAAGCCGGCCATCAGGAGCATCGTCTCGAGGCGCGTCAGGGCGTCGCGCGGCGTGTTGGCGTGCAGCGTCGTCAGCGACCCCTCGTGTCCGCTATTCATCGCCTGGAGCATGTCGAGCGCCTCGGGGCCGCGGCACTCGCCGATGATGATGCGGTCGGGCCTCATGCGGAGCGAGTTCCGCACCAGGTCGCGCATGGTCACTTCGCCCTTGCCGTCGAGGTTCGCCGGCCTCGTCTCGAGCGGCAAGACGTGGCGCTGTTGCAGCTGCAACTCGGCGGCGTCCTCGATGCTGATGAGGCGTTCGTGGTCGGGGATGAAGCTGGACAGGCAGTTCAGGAGGGTCGTCTTGCCGGAGCCGGTGCCGCCCGCGACGATGATGTTGAGCCGGCCCTTGACGGCGACCTCCATGAGGAAGGCCATCTCACGCGGCATCGCCCCGATCTCGAGGAGGCGGTCCACGGTCAGCGGCGTGGCACTGAACCGGCGGATGCTCAGCGCCGGCCCCTTGAGCGACAACGGCGGGATGATCGCGTTGAGGCGTGAGCCGTCGGGGAGGCGCGCGTCCACCATCGGCGACGACTCGTCGAGCCGCCGTCCGACGCGCGAGACGATGCGGTCGATGATCTGGAGCAGGTGGTCGTCGCTCCGAAAGACGATGTCGCTCCGAATCAGCCTGCCGTCGCGCTCGATCCACACGTCGTAGGGGCCGTTGACGAGGATGTCTCCGCTGACACTCTCGCGCATGAGCCGATCGAGCGGGCCGAGGCCGACGAGTTCGTCGAGGACCGTGTCGATGAGGCCGTCGCGATCGTCGGGGGAGAGGGCCGGCTGTTCGTCGGCGAGGAACCGCGCGACGAGCAGGCGGAGTTCGCCGCGCCGATTGGCCTCGGGCAGTCGGCGCACCTCCGCGAGGTCGAGCTGGGCAACGAGCCGATCGTAGACGCGATAGCGCAGGTCGTCGAAGGCGGACGAATCGACCCCGACGGGCAGGGCGTAGAGGACTTCGTTATGGGAAACGATGGCTTCACTGGACATGGCGGCTCACCTGGGACAGAGGGCTGCCCAAGCATAGGTCACGACGAAACGAGAAGGCCGGAAATAACAAATGCAGCTAGCCACAGAGGACACAGAGGACACAGAGGAAATACGGGAACGATCCCTTGGATCGCCCCCCCGAGACCGCCGGCCCCGTGTTGTTACATCACGAACCTGAGTTGAGGGTCAGGTCACTTGCTGGATCTCTTCTGGATCTCGCGGAGGTACGCCTCGATGACGGCGCGGTCCTTGGCGGGGAGAGTGCGAATCAGATCCCGCATGGCCTGGGCTCGTTCCTTTTCAGGAAGTTTGCCCCACGCTTCTGCGGTCTCCTTCACCTTCTTGAGGTCCACCTCACCCTTGCCGTTGGCAGTACCACCATTACTATCCTGTTGCGGACTCGAAGACTGGTCGGATCCCGGCGAACTGCCGGGTTGTTGGCCACCACTGGGTCAGCCATCACCGTTTCAGGATCCCTTCTGCTGGTTTTCTTTCTCCTTGATCATCTCGTCGAGACGAACGAGGACTTCCTTCTGCTCCTTCTGGGTCTTCTGTCCGCCGCGCTTGAGGTCGAGACGGCGCTGGATGTTGCCCATCTTGCGGGCGATCCAGCCGAGGTCCTTCTCCTGCCACGTCAGCATGTCGAAGTGCATCAGGGCCGCCACCATGCGGTAGCGCTCGGGGGAGTCGTTGACATCGACCAACAAGCGGTCGATGCTGGATTCGGCCTTGTCCTTGAGCATCAACTGATACTCGCAGACCGCCTTGTGGAAGAACAGCGCCGACGGGTCGATCGCCTCTTCGACGTTGACCAGGGCCAGCGCCTCGAGACCC
>JANXSH010000462.1 GCA_025356615.1 Planctomycetia bacterium
GCAGTCACCTCGGATCGCAGCCAGCGCGACCTGAGCCTTGAACGCCGCCGAGTAGTTCTTCCGCTGTCGTCCCATTTCGTTCCCCTTTC
Organism: Planctomycetia bacterium; assembly: GCA_025356615.1. Classification (GTDB taxonomy): domain Bacteria; phylum Planctomycetota; class Planctomycetia; order Gemmatales; family Gemmataceae; genus JANXSH01. The sequence continues at coordinate 90 of JANXSH010000462.1, forward strand.
TTGGGCCACTCGATAGCTTATCGAGTGGTCCAGTTATCGGGGTCCACTATAAAGGACACCGGCGGTTCTGCTTCGACCGCCCCCACCTTCGCGGATCATGGGTACAGCGACATGGCCCCAAACACTACCCCAGAGATCGATTTCTACCCCATTACTTCGGGTAGCCCACCGCGATCATCGGCGGCGGGAGGCGTTACCTTCCAGTCCCGGCCGTCCTTCGCCGAGTGCGACTCGCGCATGCCAAACGCCGCGAGCAGTCGAGGCCTCCAGGTCTGCATGGGCGACGGCTCTGTCCGCACCATCCATCAGGGCGTTGATCCTTTCGTCTTTTGGGGTGCAGTCACCCCTGCTTCTGGTGAAGTGCTGATGATTGACTGGTGAGTGCCCAACCCGAAGGCTGTGGAGGGATCTCCCGGTCTACCGTCTCGAGATTCCCTGGAGAGCCTGATTTTCGCCAGGTGATCTCCTATAATTCCTTAACTCTAGTCAGGGGAGAAGGACCTATGTCGCAATCTCTCACCCTTGACCGCTTTCCCTCTGGGTGGATAAGGAGGCGAGAAGAGTAAACTTGTAGACACTCTCCTCCCGTGCGAACCATCCATGTCCCAGTCTCCTCCCTCCCTGATATCACTCCCCGTCGTCGGGGCCAAGCCCGACCTGGGCAAGAACATCGACTACCAGCGCTTCATGGACTGCGTCCATTGCGGCCTGTGCCTCGGCTCGTGCCCGACGTACAACGAGACGGGCAACGAGAACGACAGCCCGCGAGGTCGGATCTACCTCTGGCGGGCCGTCACCGACGGCCGCATCGACCTCACGCCGGAGGTCAAAACGCACCTCGACCTGTGCCTGGAGTGTAAGGCGTGCGAGACGGCGTGCCCTTCGGGCGTGCAGTACGGCAAGATCATCGGCTCTTACCATCAGGACATGGCGAAACTCGGACCCGCCTTCCCGCGACTCAACGGCGTCCAGCGCTGGGCGCTGTTCCACCTCACGCCCTACGCCCGGCGGATGGCCTGGGCGCTGTGGCCGCTCCGCGTCGCGCAGAGGCTCGGCCTGCGCCCAATGATCGATCGACTCGGTAGGTGGCTGCCGCCGTCATTGCGGCGCATGCAAGAGATGGTGCCGCCGCTCGCGCCGCATCACGGCTCGCTCGCCACGATCTACCCCGCCGAGGGGCCGAGGCGGGCGCGGGTCGGCTTCATGGTCGGCTGCGCGGCGGATGCGTTCTTCCCGCAGACGACGATGGCGAGCATCCGCGTCTTGCAGAAGAACGGCTGCGAGGTCGTCGTTCCTCGCAGTCAAGGCTGCTGCGGCGCGCTGCACTACCACGCGGGCCTCGTCGAACCGGCCAAACAGTTTGCCGTCGCCAACCTCATGGCCTTCGGCAAGGATCTATCCACGCTTGATGCGATCGTCAACAATGCGGGCGGCTGCGGCCCCGTCCTGAAGGAGTACGACCACATCCTCGAGGGCACGCCGGTCGCCGACCAGGCCAAGGACTTCGCCCGCAAGACGCGCGACATCCACCCCTTCCTCACCGAACTCGGCCCGATCCGACCGAAGCACGCCATCCCGATCAAGGCGACGTATCACGACGCCTGCGGCCTCAGCCACGGCCAGAAGATCCGCGCCCAGCCGAGGCAGTTGCTCGCCCTGATTCCCGGCCTGGAGCTGGTGCCGCTCGCCGACAGCGAGGGCTGCTGCGGCGCGGCGGGCAGTTACAACCTCACCCAGCCGGAGATGTCCGAGCAACTCGGCCGACGCAAGGCGACGAACATCCTCGAAACGGGTGCCCGCGCCGTGTTCACCGGCAACGTCGGCTGCCTGCTCCAGATCGCAAAGTACCTCCGCGAGGGGGACTCGGCGTTCTGGGTGGCCCACCCGATCGACGCGCTGTGGGCCGCCTACTCGGGAGAGATACCGCGCGGCCTGGTGTGACCGATCAGAATCGCGACGGATTAGACTTTCCTCTCAAAGGCTATCCGGGAACGAAGAATCTCTATAACATATAGGAGTACCAAGAAGATACGTCAAGAGGAGCCGCCGAGCTATGCGAAAACCGTACCGAACGGACCTTACGGATGCCCAATGGGATATCATCAAGGATTTA
>JANXSH010000517.1 GCA_025356615.1 Planctomycetia bacterium
TCAACCTGCCGCACACGTCACGCTACCCGTTCCGCCGACCCAAGGAACTGCTCAAGTCCGCCCTGGCGCGCCGGGCCGGGACGCGGATCGCACGCCGGGTCAAACTAGGCTTCGGGCAGCCGATCTTCTCCTGGATGGCCCCAGGCGGGCAACTGCGCCCGATGGTCGATCGCCTCGGCGCTCACCCGTTCCTCGATCCGGCAACGCTCGCGCGGGTTCGCCAGAAGCCGACCTGGTTTTTGTACAGCCTCCTGGTTTACGATACCTGGTATAAGCTTTTCATCGACCGTACTCTGCCGCGCGTGACGGCTGCCCCGCTGATGCGGCGCGAAAGCCACATGATGCCCCAAGGATGACGCTTCGATCGACCCACCATGAGGAAGACAAGGATGTCCCTTCACGCCAGTATCGTTCGCCGAATCCTGCATCCGCTCACGCTCTGGAAGCGAGGGGAGACGCGCCAGCTATCCTATGAGCGGGAGTTCGAGCGAACGCAATACGCCTCCCCGGAGGAGTTGCGAGAGATCCAGACGCGCCGATTGCATCTCCTGGTCAAGCACGCCTTCGCGAGTTGCGCCTTCTACCGCGAGCGATTTGCCCAGGCGGGAGTCTCGCCCGAGGCCATCCGCACCCTGGAAGACCTCCGCGCCTTGCCGATCCTCGAGAAGACCACGATCCAGGAACGCATCGCCGACATGGTCGCGGAGGGATGGCCGTCGCGGGATCTGATCAAGAACCAGACCGGCGGATCGACCGGCACGCCCGTGCCCTTCTTCCTCAGCCGCGACCGGAAATCTTCGAGGGCGGCGGCCACGTTGCGTCACAACCGCTGGGCGGGCTGGGGCATCGGCGACCGCGCCGCAGTCATCTGGGGCGCTCCGCGCGATCGACCGAGCGACTCGCTCAAGTCACGCCTTCGCGGCACGCTACTGCGCGAACCGCTCTGGCTCGACACGGCGGGACTCACCGAAGCGACGATGGAGCATTTCCGCGACTCCCTCGCCTCCCACCGGCCGCGCATCATCCAAGCTTACGCGCGCTCTGCTGTCGTATTCGCCCGCTGGCTCGAGGCGACCGGCAAGAGTGTCCACCAGCCGCACTCGATCGTAACGTCTGCTGAAGTCCTCGAAGACGAGGACCGCCTGTTGCTCGAGCGAGTCTTCGGCTGTTCGGTGTTCAACCGCTACGGCTGCCGTGAGGTGAGCGTGGTTGCGAGCGAATGCGCGGCGCATTCGGGACTGCACGTCATGGCGGAGGGGCTTTACCTGGAGATCGAGACGCCCAACGGCCCCGCGAAACCGGGCGAGTCGGGGAGCATCCTCGTGACGGACCTACTCAACCACGCCATGCCGTTGATCCGCTACCGCATCGGCGATGTCGGATCGTGGGCGACGGGGAACTGTCCCTGCGGGCGGCACCTGCCGCGCCTCGAGCGTGTCGGCGGACGGGTCACGGACTTCCTGGTCGGGGCAGGCGGCAAGCTCGTGTCCGGCGTGTTCCTCGCGACCTACGTCGTGGCCCAACGACCGAGCCTGGGGCAGGTGCAGATCCACCAGAATCGCTTCGATCGCGTGGTCTACAAGCTCCGCCCCGGCCTGGCCTTCGACCCCCTCATCGATGGCCTGTATCTCGACAATGCGACCCGCGAGTATCTCGGCGAAGGAATCAGCGCCGAGGTCGAGATCGTCGAAGACTTCCCCCGATTGCCTTCGGGCAAGTTCCTGTTCAGTCGATCCACCGTAAGCCCGAAGTGGCTATCCCACCCCGCAGGCCAGCCGGTCGTCTAGCCGCGACGCGGAGCGATCGACCCCGCTCCGCGATGCGTCGTGGCTCAACGGACACTGGCCCCTCCCCTTCATCGAAACCTCTGAGAGTTACCCCATGCAACCCGCCTGCGAATTTCCTGATCCCGAGAGTCGGCCCTCGTTGTTTCGAGTCGCCTCCCGATTGCCGATGTTGGCGTATCGGATCCTACGCTGGCGCGCTTTGCGCGGGGCATGGCTGGGCAATCATCTCTGGCGGAACACGAGCTTCGACCGTCGCCGACTTCCCACCGACAAGCCGATCGACATCATGGTTCTCGTAACGGATCATTACGAGCCGGCCCGTCGTTATGGCGACGAGGCGGCCGTCGAATCGGTTCGCTCCTGGTGCGCGGACTACGAGCGCATGGCAGCGAAGCACGGCGACTCCGACGGCCGACCGCCCCAACACACCTGGTTCTATCGCTACGACTACCCCAACGAGGGGTGCCTCCGCGAACTCAGCGCCTCGACGTTCCGGGGCTTCGGCGAGGTCGAATTCCACCTCCACCACGGGCACGACACCCATCACTCGTTCGCATCGCGCCTCGCCACGGGCCGCCAGTGGTTCGCGCGTTTCGGAGCCTTGCGGAGCGCGGAGGTCCAGCCGCGGTCCTTCTTCGGCTACATCGCCGGCAACTCGGCCCTGGACAACGGCGCGGGCGACGACTCCCTCAGCGGGTGCGACACGGAGCTGATCGCCCTCCGCGAGGCCGGTTGTTATGCGGACTTCACATTCCCCGCGCTCGGCTCTCCCGCGCAGCCGTCCCTGACGAATCGCATCTACTACGCAACAGAAGACGGCCGACCGCGCTCGCACGCCAATGGCGTCCCCTTCGTCAATGGCCATCGACCCTCCGGGGATCTTCCGATCTTCCTCGGCCCGGTCGGCTTCAACTGGCGGGACGGCTTCATCGACGACGGCACGGTCGAGAACAGTTCTCCGGGCAACCCCCGTCGCCTCGGAACCTGGCTCCGCTCGAACGTCCACGTCCCCGGTCGGCCCGAGTGGGTCTTCATCAAACTCACCACCCACGCGATGCAGAATCGGGCGTCGTTCCTCGGCCAGACGACCGACGAAATGTTCTCCGCGATGGAACACTGGTGGAAGCGCCCGCCCTATCGCCTGCACTACGTCACCGCGCGCGAGGCGTTCAACATCGCCAAGGCAGCCGAGGCGGGTCACTCGGGCAACCCCGACGACTACCGCGACTTCGTCCTGCCGCGGCCCGCGAATCGGCTGATCTGTTGCGACCGCCCCTGGGATTTGCTGAGCTACTCCCCGCTACGATGTCACCTTCGGCTCCTCGAGCCGGGACAGACCCGGATCGAGTTCGCGGACGGGCCGATTCGGTCCGTCGAGGGGCGGCTCGCCGAAGTCGATCTCGTCCTCGATCAGGGGACGCTCGTCGATTCCCGCCTCGAGGGAGAGGGGCAGATTCGGGTGACGGGGCGGGATGGAGAGATCAGGCACTATCGGGCGGACGATTCCACGTCATTCGCGGAGTGGGATAAATACTCATCGGTTCGCGGGCATGCTCTTCTTGACATGAAAGCCTCGGGAACTTAAACTGTCGCTCTCCGAGGGCATGGTTGCCGATTCGGAAGCCACACATCAATGACGACGCTGCACCGGAGGTGCTTTCTCATCGTTCCCTTGCTCTTACCACAACTGGAGTTGGCCTCTCGAGGGATTTCGCAGGCTCCCGACTCAGGGAGTCTGTGTGGTTCGGATCATGGATTGGAAAGGACCCACACATGAAGAATTTCCTCACCGCCTCCGTGGCGGCGCTGGCCCTAGTCCTGATGACAGGCATGGGCATTCACGCTAGCCCGCTTCCTCCGGGCACCGTCGCGTGGACGTACAACTTCTCGCCGGGGGCTCCCGCCGTCTTCGCGGACGGCAACCCCTCGGCCGGAGTCACGTTCTCCAACGAGCCGACGAAAACGACATCGGCGAGCAGTACCGACATCGCGGCGGCCAACCTCAGCACGTTCAGCACCAAGCTGGCTACCAACCCGGATAAGCTGACTACGAACGGTGCCTATTCGGTCAGTGTGCTGATTACGGATCTCACCAGCCTGCAGTCCAAGCTGTTGACGTTCACCGGCAAGCTGTCCGGCACCTTCTCGTCGGAGAGTTCGAACATCACGAACGTCTTCGGGCCGAACACGGTCCAGATCGCCCATCTTGGGGCGTCCTACTTCACGGTGTCACTGACCACCTACACGGCTCCTGGCATCGCCGGCCAGTCCCAGGTGGGTGCCATCGGTACCCACGTCGAAGTCTCCAGCTTGGCACCGACCGCTCTCTCGCCGGAGCCGGGCACGATGCTCTTGTCGGGCTTCGGTCTGAGTTTCCTCGGTGGGGCGGCCTGGCGCAAGCGCCGGCAGGCCCGCGTCAACGTCGCCGTCTGAATCGCCGAAGCCGCTCCTCCCGCGGGGCGGCTCTGGTGAACGACCCGCATGAACACGCGGATCAACGGTCGGGTGGCCCGCCTCTCTCATGAGGCGGGCCGTCGGCCCACTCGATTCCTCCACCCGATCAGCACCCTGGATCCGACAGCTAGATATGACCACCCTTCCTCTTCCCTGCTCTCGATACCACCGGATGGCGTGCTGCCTGACGACGGGATCTCCCGGCGCTTCGGGTTTTTTCGTGTTCTAGTCCTCCCAGGCCCCGGACGGGCCAGCGCACGGAGGCTCAAACCCATGGATGGACACCTAATGCGCAAGATGAACGGCAAACTCTTCCTGGCTCTGCTCCTGGGCGGGGTCGCCACGATTGCCATCGCCTTCGTGGTGCATCACTTCCAGTACCAGCGGATCGCCAACGCCCTCCTCTGGCAGGCCCGTACCGCCGAGGAACAGGGGCAGACGAGCCGCAGCGCCGATTACCTCCAGCGCTACCTCGAGTTCAACCCCCGCGACCTCGACGAGAAAGCACGCCTCGCCAAAGTCTGGGCGGGCGAAGGCTACGCCCCCGGCTCCCGCGCCCGGCTGAGTGCCGTCAACCTCCTCGACGAGGTGCTCGTCTACCAGGATGACGCGGAGTTGCGTCGGCTCCTGGTCAAGACGGCCCTGGAGAATTACGACTTCCGCCGGGCACGCGAACACATCGAGAAGTTGCTACCGTGGGCCGCCCTCTCGAAGGACATTGCCCAGGTCCGCGCCTTCTCGACGACGGGTAAGCCCCTCGATGTGGCGCTCGAGCGCGAGGACCGGGCACGCGGGGAACTCGAGTTCTTCTGGGGCCAGCTCCAGGAGCAAGACAAGAAGCCTGCCGACGCCATCGGCTGCTACCGCCTCGCCGTGCTGCATGCCCCGAACACCTCGGACGGCGCGATCCGCCTCGCGTACCTTCTGCGTAGGACTCCCGAGACGGACCCGATCCAACGCAAGAAGAATCTCGCCGATGCGGACAAAGTGTTGGACGAAATGGTCCAACGGAATGGGGACAGTTGCGACGCCTATTTGTCGCGCTGGCGTTATCGCCGCGAATTCGACCTCATGGCGATCCGCGAGACGGTGGGAATCGGCGAAATCCCCCTCGACCGGGCCGCGAGTGACGTGAACGAAGCCCTCAAGCGACGCCCCGAATCGATCGAGGTTCTCCTCGCAGCGGCGGACCTGGAAAGACTCCGCGCACGATCGGCCGCCGAGGCATTCTCTCGTCCCGTCGATGATCGGCGAGAGGCGATGAAGACGCACCGCAAGAAGGCGCTCGACCACCTCCAGCGCGGGCTAGATCTGGTGACGAACAAGAAATTGCCGGCCAACGAGAATCTTTTGTTCCAACTACTGTGGCACAAGGGAAACCTACTGCTGGATGACCTCGATATCACACGGGCCGCTCACCGCAACGAGTCGTCCAAGAGCAAAGAAGACGAGGCCACCCGCGCGGAAATCGCCCTGGTCATCGACCAGGTGCGCAAGACGAAAATGCCCGCCGCCGCAGACTACATGAAGGGCCGACTCGAAATCAACGAGCTCCACTGGGCCGAGGCCGCCCAATTGTTCGAGCGCGCCCGAACCCAGATGGGCAGCCAGCGCGACCTCTCCTGCCAGGCGAACCTCTACCTGGGCCAGTGCTACGAGCGGCTGGAGGAACACGCCCAGATGTTCAGCGCCTTCAAGCGCGTCACCGACGAGGACGCGACGGCAGTCCCGGCCATCCTCGGCATGGCCGCCGCGCGCTGGGCACAGGGCCAACTCGCCGAAGCGCTCGACCATTACAGGCTGGCGATGAAGCAGAAGGCCGTGCCGCCCCGCGCCTGGCTCGACATCGCCCGGCTCGAGATCCAGATCCAGGGGCCGAACCCCAAGCCGGACTACGCCGGGGCCGAGTTCGCCCTGAAGGCAGCGGCAACACTGCTCGAGCCGCACCACCTCGAACTCACGCTGATGCGGGCCGAACTCGCCCTGCGGAAAGAGGAAGTCGGCAACGCGCGGGAGATCCTCGAGAAGGCCCGAGCGGCGGTCGATACGGAGCCAGAGTTCCTCACCGCGCTGGTCGATATCGCCCTCCGCGAGAAGGAGATTTCCAAGGCGAAGCAGTTGCTCGAGGAGGCGAAACTACCGGATAGCGTCGCGCTGCGCCTCTCCAAGGCGCGCGTCCTGAGTGCGACCAAGACGCCGACGACCGTGGCCGACATCACCGCCCTGAACGAGAGACGTGCCCAGTTCACCGAAGAGGATCAGGGCCGGCTCCTCAGCGGCCTGGCAGACACGCTCTTCCGAAGCGACGCCCACAAGGAGGCGCGTGCGATGTGGCATTCGCTCACCACGCTGCCCAAACACAAGGGCGATCTTCGCCTCCATATGTTGCTCTTCGACCTCGCCATGAAGGACGGCGATTCGCCCGGCATGCAGCAGACCCTCGACGAGATCAGCAAGATCGAGCAGGCCAATGGAACGTATCAGCGTTACGGCGAGGCGCTGTACTTGATCTGGCAAGCTCGCAACGAGCCATCGAAAGGCACCGCCGCCCTGTTGGAGAAGGCGAAACGCAAACTCGACGCGGTCCTCACCCAGCGCCCGTCGTGGTCCGCCGTCTACCTCGCCCGCGCCGAGATCGCCGAACTAACCGGTGCCCCGGAACAGGCCATCAAGGATCTGGAAGAGGCGATGAAGAATGGCGACAACAGCCCCTCGGTCATTCGCAAGCTCGCGACCCTGCTGACGAACGGCGGGCAGGATCAGAAGGCCCAGTTCATGCTCGCGAAGCTCGAGAAGTCGCTGCTCTACAACACCGAGTTGGGCAGGCTCGCCGTCACCGTCGCCCTCCGGCGCGGCGACATGAGTCAGGCGCTCGACCTGATGACGCGGGCCGTCCGCGAGGACACCCAGGATCCGAAGCAACTCGTCTGGATGGCCCGCGTGATGTCGGCGGCCGGCAAGCCCCGCGAGGCGGAAAAGTACCTGCGTCAGGCACTCGACCTTAAGCCCGACAATCCCGACTGCTGGGTGGCGATGGTGCAATTCCTCGCCGCGCAGAAGCGTGAAAAGGACGCCAATGTGGAGTTGGCGAAGATGGAGAAAAAACTCCCCGAGGATAAACTCTCGATGGCGCTCGCTCTCTGCAAGGACTCATTGGGCAAGCCGGACGACGCCATCAAGGCTTATGCCAAGGCGCTCGAGACGGCCAAGGACGACCCGCTCGTCGTGAAGGCCATCGCCGTCGCGCACCTGACTGCGAACCGCACCTCGCTCGCCGAGCCGCTCTTGCGCCGGCTCAGTTCGAGCGAGATTCGCGGGACGATCCCCGGCGACATCGAATGGGCCAAGCGCAACCTCGCCCTACTTCTTGCGGGAGGCACGTCGTACAAGCGCTTCGGCGAGGCGCTCGCCCTCGTCGGGTTGCAACTCGACGAGAAGGGCGACCTGCCGAAGGAACTTCCGGTAACGTCCAACACGGATATGCGGCGTACCCAGGCCCGCGTCCTCGCGGCCCAGAATCAGAAGCAGTTCCGCCAGCACGCAATCAAGATCCTCGACGAGCTATCGCTTGCCCGCGCTCTGTCCCCTGACGACGAGTTCGTCCTGGCGATGCTCTACGACGCTCAAGGCGACAGGAAAAAGGCCCAGGATCGGCTCAAAACTTTGATCCAACCCCAGACGCGATCGCCTCAATACCTGGCCCAATACGCCATGACTCTGCTGATGGAGCGACTGCCGGAGTCGCTGAAGGAGGCGGAGAAGGTCATCGGCTGGATCGAGGAGATCGAGAAGCAGACCGACGTGGGGCCGAACCGCTACGCCAGCGTCGAACTGCGTGCCCGCCTCCTCGAGGCGCGGGACAAGGGCGACGAGGCCATCGAGCTGCTCACCAAGCACATCGAGCGCCAGGGGGCCAAGCGTGAAGAGGTTCTCCTGGTCATGGGATCCTACACCAGGCAAAAGCGCTACAACGACGCCTTCCGCCTGTGCGAAAAAGCGTGGAACGATGGCGATGTCATGCCCGAGGCGCTCGGGGCAGTCAGCGTAGGTCTCCTGCGCATCATGAACCCGACCGACACGCAGGTCGAAGCGATCGAGGCGCATCTCCTCGAAGCCCACAAGATCAAGCCCAAGGCCAACGTCCTGATGCTCCACCTCGCCGACCTGTACGATCGGCGTGGAAAGTACGACAAGGCGGCCGTGCAATACCGCGAGGTGCTGGTGAGCGAGCCGAACAACGTCGTCGCGCTGAACAACCTCGCCTGGCTGCTCGCCCAGAGTGATAAAGAGAACGGCAAAGCGCTCGACTACATCAACAAGGCGATCACGGGCATGGGCCGTCGGCCCGACCTTCTCGACACGCGCGGCATGGTCCACCTCGCGGGCAAGGAGACCGCGAAGGCCCGCCTCGATCTCGAGGAAGCGACCGCCGAGGCCGCAACCCCCACCCGCCTCTACCATCTGGCCCGCATCCTGCACGAGGAGCGGAACACGGCCCGCGCCCGCACCACCCTCCGCGAGGCCAAGGACAAGGGGTTGCAGGCGTCGGTCCTGCATCCGGTGGAGCAAGAAGCGTGTCGAAAACTGCTCGAGGAATACGACCTCCGCTAATGCAGTTTTCGGCGAGCGGGGGTGTGAACCCCCTGGTATTCAGCCCGCATCCAGGGGGTTTACACCCCCCGCTCGCCGAGCCTATCGCCTTCTGATTTTCCGCACCCCCCGAGGAATGGAGTCCTCCCATGAACAGCTTGAAACGGACCCCGGCGACCGCGACCGGCAACCCCCTGGCCGACCAACTGGCCCGGCGCCTCGAGACGCGCAAGGCGTGCGTCGTCGTCGTCGGCCTCGGCTACGTCGGCCTACCGCTCGCCGAGACGTTCGCCTGGGGCGGCTACCCGGTCATCGGGTTCGACATCGACACCGAAAAGATCGATCGGCTCCGCAAGGGCGAAAGCTACATCGGGCACATCGACCCCGAGCGCGTCGCCGAGTTGAACGCCAGCGGGCGCTTCCAGCCGACCGACGACCCCGCGCGGTTCGTCGAGGCGGATGTCATCGTCATCTGCGTGCCGACCCCCCTCGGCGAGTGCCGCGAGCCGGACCTCTCGTACATCGAGAACACGGGCCGGACGATCATGCCGCACCTCCGCCAGGGGCAACTCGTCGTCCTCGAGAGTAGCACCTACCCCGGCACGACCGAGGAAGTCCTCCAGCCCCTCCTCGAGGAGTCGGGCTTGGTCGCGGGCAAAGACTTCTTCCTCGCCTACAGCCCCGAGCGCGAAGATCCCGGTAACAGGGATTTTGCGACTCGCAATATCCCCAAAGTCGTCGGCGGCCTCGACGAGGTCAGCCTGAAGCTCGCCGTGGCGTTGTACGAGCCGATCGTCGATGGCGTGGTGCCCGTCTCGAGCATCCGCGTCGCCGAGGCGTGCAAGATCCTCGAGAACACCTACCGCGCGGTCAACATCGCCCTGGTGAACGAACTCAAGGGCGTGTTCTCCAAGATGGACATCGACGTGTGGGAGGTCATCGAGGCGGCGAAGACCAAGCCGTTCGGCTTCCAGGCGTTCTATCCCGGGCCGGGCCTCGGCGGCCACTGCATCCCGATCGACCCGTTCTACCTGACGTGGGCGGCTCGCCGCCACGGCCTCAACACCCGCTTCATCGAGCTGGCCGGCGAGATCAACACCGCCATGCCGCAGTACGTCGTCGATCGCATCGTCGAAGCGCTCAACGACGACGGCAAGCCGATCCGTGGCAGCAAGGTCTGCGTCCTGGGCGTGGCCTACAAGAAGGACGTGGACGACCCGCGCGAGTCGCCGGCCTTCCCGATCCTCGAGTCACTCCAGCAGGGCGGCGCGGTCGTCACCTACAGCGACCCGCACGTCTCGGCGCTGCCGCGCATGCGGAATCATCCGGGCCTCCGAATGGACAGCACACCGCTCTCACGCGAGTTCCTCGCCTCGCAGGACGCCGTCATCATCATCACCGACCATGCGAAGTTCGACTACGATTTCATCGTCGCGAACAGCAAGCTCATCATCGACACGCGCAACACCACGAAGGGCAAACGCAGTCGTAATGGGCGGATCGTCAAAGCATAATGCGGCCCCCCAAGCCCACCCGTTGCAACGGGTGGGCTTACTGCGTGACAACGAATCAACCCCATCAGGAGTCCCCTCATGTCGATATGTCTGGTCACGGGCGGCGCGGGCTTCATCGGGTCGCACCTCGTCGAGGGGCTTTTGCGGCGCGGCTACCGCGTGCGGGTTCTCGACGACCTCAGCACCGGCGACCGGGCCAACCTCGCCGCCGTCGAGAACGAGATCGATTTCATCGAGGGCGACATCACGGATCTGGAAACCGTAC
>JANXSH010000525.1 GCA_025356615.1 Planctomycetia bacterium
CTGCGCCACCCACGCCGTCCTGTGCGGGGACGCCCTAGAAAAACTCCGCGACTCGCCGCTGAAGCAGATCATCGTCACTGACAGCATCCCCGTCCCGCCGAGTAAGCACCTGCCGAACCTCACGGTGCTGTCCGTCGCGAAGCTCCTCGCCGACGCGATCAAACGCATCCACACGAACGAGTCGATCAGCAAGTTGTTCGAGTAGGAGGGCCGGCCTCCCCTACACCTCGTTTCGCCGCAAGTCGTCCAGCGCGTAGAACGTGTCGCGCCAGTAGATACCGCCGCGCCTCTTCGTCAGGATCACCGACCGCACGAACGTGAAGACGAAGATCAGCCCCACAACCGGCTCCAGCACCGCCCACCAGGGGCCGACGCGCGAGAGGCGAAGGAAGACGGCGAATGAGCCCAGAGACAGGGCCAGCGTCGCCCCGGCGACGACTCGCGTCGACGAGTCCCCCAACACCAGCAGCACCCACGGGCCGAGTAGCAGCGACAGGGCGACCGCCAGGTTGAGGAACAACTGGGTGACGCGATAATCGTTCCCGGCGAGGACGTTCTTCTCGAGGCCGCGCACGAACGCGCCGACGGTCGGATACCACGGCACCGACATCTCCCGCTGGCCGTGGCGGATGTCCTGGCGGAAGCCGGCGTCCTTGATGATCTTGCCGAGTTTCAGGTCGTCGTCGGGGCGCAGCGCGATGCGTCGATGGCCGCCGATCTGCTCGTAGACACGCCGCCGGACGAGGTTGAACGCCCCGAGGCCGACGTAGCATTTCGATTTTGGGTCGATCGCCTTCCAGGGTCGGAAGAAGATGGTGAAGGCCCGGCTGAAGAAGCCGATCAGCAGCCCCACCAACAGGCTCCGCGACCAGACGAGCGGGCCAACCGTCAGGTGGTCGAGGCGGTCGTCCTCGAGGGCCGAGACCGCCTTCCGCAGGGCGGCGGGGCTGTAACTCACGTCCGCGTCCGTGAACAGGAGCAACTCCCCGGTGGAGGACTCCGCCCCGACGTGCAGCGCGTGGTTCTTACCGATCCAGCCCTCGGGGAGCTTCTCGACGGTGACGACCTTCAGTTCCGGGTGTTCCGCCGAGAGCCGGGCGAGGATCGGCCCGGTGCCGTCGGTCGATCGGTCGTCGATGACGACGATCTCGCGGTCGGGGTAGTCGAGCGCGAGGACCGAGCGCAGCGCCTGCTCGATCTCCGCCTCCTCGTCTCGCGCCGGGACGAGGATCGACACGCGCGGCCAGGTTTCGCGGAGGGGTGTATTCGACGGGAGATGCCGAGTGCGGCGAAAGCCCTGGAGGATGATCGCGGCCTGGATCAGTTGGAGCAAGAGCAGGAGGGCGGCGGCGTAAATCATAGAGTGGGTATAGGGAGCGCCGGGGCGATGGCCAGAAGCCCGGCTCGGATGGCACTCGATTTGCGGCAAGGATTGATCGAGCGAGGAGTCGCGAGACGAACGTCTTACCCGAGGAGATCCCCATGTCCGCGAAACGGAAGACCCAATCATCGCAAGAGCCGGAAGAAATCCTGATGCCGATGGACGGGTCCGAAGAAGAAGTGGTATCTGACGACCACAACCCCCGGACCAGCCCGGCCATGCGCGACGGGAATGCCTCGCACGGCAGCCCCAGCGAGACGGCCATCGACGAGTTCACGACCGACAACGACAACGGCGACGCGGGAGAGGCGGCGGGGCCGTATGGCGGCGCGGGCGGCGGGGCGGTCGGCGGCACGCCGGCGGGGAAGCGGGCCAGGGGCAACATCCGAGAAGATTGAGACCCCAATCGTCCCTCATGGGAGTTCCGCGTGGATGCACAACAACCCCGACCGTCACCCGACGCGCGGGTCCTCCTTGCCGCCGAGCGCACCCTTCTCGCGTGGTTGAGGACGGGCCTGGCCCTCATGGGGTTCGGGTTCGTCGTCGCGCGCTTCGGGCTATTCCTCCGCGAGCTGGCGGTCGTCCGGAGCGGCGAGGCGACGGGGCGCGGCGGCTCCATGATGATCGGAACCTGCCTGGTCGGCATCAGCGTTTGGATCCTGATCACATCCGCCGTCCGCTACCGGTCGTACACTACCGCGTTGAGGAGTGGCCAAGACGTTCCGCCTCCCGGTCCCGTGTTCGGCCTCGCCGTGACGATCGCGGTCGCCCTCGTCGGGATCGTGATGACGGTGTACCTGGTGGCGCTGGGGTAATTCACCACGAGCCGAGGCGTCCCATGCCCCATCCGAATCGCGTCACCCCGCTCGGCACCCTGATTGCCACGCCGGAGCGCGGCTCGCTCATGGGCAATCGCGGCCTCCTCCACGATGACCAAGGGCGCATCCGACGACTCTACGCCCTCCGGCGGTGGATCCTTTGCGTCCTCCAGTTCAAGGGACGAGATCGAAAGATCCTCCAGCCGGGCCGGTACACCGAACTGTTCTTCCTCGACGAGGCGACCGGCCTCGCGGCGGGGCATCGGCCTTGCGCGGAGTGTCAACAGAATCGTTTTCGCCTGTTCCGCAGTCGGTGGGCACAGGCGAACCCGGAGGCGGCCGGCTCGGACACGCCCGGCGTCGATCGGATCGACGCGGTGCTGCACGCCGAGCGACTCGAGGGCAGACGCGAGAAGCGAACGTACCTCGCGCCGATGGGCGAATTGCCCACCGGCGTCATGGTCCTGCTCGATAACGCCTCCTGGCTCGTCTTGGATGATGCGATCGTGCCCTGGTCGGCGGGCGGGTATGGGCCGCGCCGCCCGAAGCCCGTCGGGAAGGTTCGCGTCCTGACGCCGATGTCCACCGTGCGGGCGATCGCTCGGTGGTATCCTGTCGAGATCCACCCCTCGGCGAATGAGGCGTCGTCGGCCTAAAAGTGCTCTAATTCCTCCGACACGAACCCGGAGTGGGTGTCCGCTGGGATGCTTCGTCATCTCCCCGTACTCAGGGGGCGCTGGTATCGACACGAGAGAAGTGCGCGGAGGCATGGGTCTGGCGATGGTCCGACCTAACCCCCTAACCCCCTTCCCTAAACAACGTATTGCAAGGATGACGTAAGCGATTGTCGTGCAACCCTTTATCGCCGAAATATGGCTGCCAGCACCGAAGTTCCGGCGCTGCAAGGGGTTCGGTCTGGAAGAGCCAAGAGCGATAAGGACTTACGTCATCCTTGCAATACGTTGTAAAGGGGAGGGGGCTGGGGGGTGGGGTCTAACCAGCGACGCTCTGTGATCTTCCGAAACTACTGTCACGCCCCCGGCTCGCTGATTCTGCTAGAGAGCGGAGCAATTAGAGGGCGGCGATACCGGAGCATGAACAGCACCACGAAGGCGCTCACCGCCGCCACCAAGTGTTTTAGGGTGTGCCCGCTGACGACCTGCCCTTGGGAGTAGATTTGCTTGTCCAGCACCTCCAGCCCCTTGGCAACGGCGTACCAGACGATCACCCCATAGATGTCCGACGCCCTCGTGTAGCGCGCGGGGAACAGGACCAGGATGAAGGGCACGGCCACCAGCGGGTAGAACTGCACCAGGAAATAGGGGCGAAGGTCTCCTCGGCCCCAAACCTCGGTCCAGTGCCAATAGAGGACGCTCCCGGCTCCCAAGATCATCAGGGGCACCAGCAACAGCAGGCCGGCCCTGCGGTCGATCCGTTCGGCGATGATGCTGGAGAAGAAGGCCATGAAGGCGATGGCCAACGGCAGGCGATCCCACAAGAGACGGTCGTTGTCGGGATCCCAGTGGTAGTAGGCGGAACCCACCCCCGTGAGGGCGATCATGCTGAAGAATACGAGGTAGGAGGCACGCTCCCACGACTCATGGAAGCCATGCGGCCCGCGACGGAGGAGGTGGAGCATTCCCCAGCCCCCCACCAGCACGAACGGCAGATTCGATAGCACGTTCAGCGAGTGAGGGATGCAGAGAAGGCAACGCTGATCCGCGAAGTCGTGATACCAAAGAGGCTGCGCGATGGGGGGGACGAAGAGGAACACGCCGAGCGGGATGCCCAGACCGATCAGTAGGCAGGAGACGAATTTCAGGCGTTTCATCGCGTTGCCTTCCAAGAGTCGGCGTGTTACCTCGGGCGGACTGGATGCCCCCAATTCTACGCGGGCAACACCTGCCCCGATGCCGCCAGCGCTCGCTTCCGACGACGCATCAGCCCCAGGAGGGGGACGCCGAACGCGGCCAGGAGGAGCGCGGACGGCTCAGGAACGAACGGGGTAGTCATTACGCCGGTGTACTGGACGTGAACTCCGAAGGGATTCTGCGACCCGTTGCCGGACACCAGAATGGAGGTCGCAGGTATGCTGACGGCATAGGGATTGCCCGCGAGGTCGATGTTAGCTGACTGGGCGGCGAACTGGAGGAACAGCGAGGAGTGGCCCGACCCGAGTGTGCCGGCAAGCGTACCTGTGAAGGAGACTGCTACGTCGCTGCCGGGGTGAGCCGGATCCGCGAAGTCGATATTCAAGGTGATCGGCGTGTTGAAACTGTCGCCACCCGTCACATTGGCACTGAAGCCGACGACATTCGCGAGGACGAGGTTCGTACTCGTGTTGGTCGGCAACGGATGAATCGGCGAAGGAGTGGTGAGGAAGGCCACGAAACTCTGGCCATTGACCATAGGGGCGGGCAGCCCGCTCGTCGCGTACAGGAAGTCGGCGCGGGCCTCGGTGATCGAGTAGGCCAGGGCAACGAGGAGAGCGAACAGACGGAGGAGGGGACGGAGCATTGGCCGTACTGCCTTTATCGAATCGGGGTGGGGGGAGCGGAACTCTGGGAGGTGCGCATCGGGTTAGGTACAAGTACCCGAACGGCGTCGAGTGGGTCAACAGGGGATTCTTCATCATCACCTCGATTCAGCCTGTTCCAGCCGAAACCAGTAGAACCCGTGCCCCCCGAACGTCAGCCGGTACGGCTTCGCCGTGACGACGGGGAACTTCGTCTCCCCCAGCATCTCGACCGGGACCAGCCCCTCGAACGGCGAGAGGTCGATCTCGACCGGCTGGGCGTAGTGCGACAGGTTCGCGACCACGAGGAGCGTCTCCTGTTCGTACTGGCGGACGAAGGTGAGGATCTTGGTGTTGTCCGCGGGCCGGATCTCGAAGGTGCCGCGCCCGAAGGCGTGGTGGCGGTTGCGGAGGCGGAGCAGCTTCTTCGTCCAGCGCAAGAGGGAGTGAGGGTTGGCCTGCTGCACCTCGACGTTGACCGCCTCGTAGTGGAACGTCGGGTCGATGATGACCGGCAGGTAGAGGCGCTGCGGGTTGCCCTGCGAGAAGCCCGCGTTGCGGTCGCCGGACCACTGCATCGGCGTCCGCACGCCGTGCCGGTCGCCGAGGTAGATGTTGTCCCCCATGCCGATCTCGTCGCCGTAGTAGAGGACCGGCGTCCCCGGCAGCGAGAGCAGCAGGCCGGTGAGCAGTTCGATCTTGGCGCGGTCGTTCTCGAGCAGCGGCGCGAGGCGGCGGCGGATGCCCAGGTTGATGCGGGCGCGCGTGTCCTGTGCGTAGATGCGGTACATGAAATCGCGGTCCTCGTCCGTGACCATCTCCAGCGTCAACTCGTCGTGGTTGCGCAGGAAGATGGCCCACTGGCACGACTCCGGGATCGGCGGCGTCATCCGCAGAATGTCGATGATCGGGTAGCGCTCCTCCAGCCCGACGGCCATGAACAGCCGTGGCATCAGCGGGAAGTGGAAGTTCATGTGGCACTCGTCGCCGTCGCCGAAGTACGACGCCGACTCGGCCGGCTGCTGGTTCGCCTCGGCGAGCAGCATACGGTTGGGGTAGCGCTCATTGACGTGGCGGCGAAGCGCCTTGAGGTAGGTGTGCGTCAGTTCGAGGTTCTCGCAGTTCGTCCCCTCGCGTTCGTAGAGGTAGGGGACCGCGTCGAGACGCAGGCCATCGACGCCGAGGCCGAGCCAGAAGTCTAGCGCGTCGAACGTCGCCTGCCACACGGCGGGGTTGTCGAAGTTGAGGTCCGGCTGGTGCGAATAGAAGCGGTGCCAGAAGTACGCCTTGGCGACCGGATCCCAGGTCCAGTTCGAGGTCTCGAAATCCTTGAAGATGATGCGGGCGTCGGCGAACTTCGTCGGGTCATCCGTCCACACATAGAAGTCGCGCTCGGGGCTGCCGGGGGGGGCCTTCCGCGCGCGCGTGAACCAGGGGTGGGTGTCCGACGTGTGGTTGATGACCAGTTCGGTGATGACGCGCAGGCCGCGCCGGTGGGCCTCGTTCAGGAAGCGATCGAAGTCCGCGAGCGTGCCGTAGGACGGGTTGACACTCGTATAGTCGGCAATGTCGTACCCATCGTCGCGCAACGGCGAGGGGTAGAAGGGAAGCAGCCACAACGTGTTGACGCCGAGATCCTGGAGGTAATCGAGCTTGCCGATCAGCCCCGGAAAGTCGCCGATGCCGTCGCCATTGCTGTCCGCGAAGGCGCGAACGTGCAGTTCGTAGATCACCGCGTCCTTGTACCAGAGAGGCTCATCGACCAACGGCTTCAACGGGAGTGCTTCCACGGTGTCATTCCTCTGTCGCTCGGTAACAGTTCCTCGAGATCGTCCGCAGTGTCTCGGCCCGGTCGGCTATTCCCCGATGATCTTGATGAGAACCCGCTTCGGCCTGTTGCCGTCGAACTCGCCGTAGAAGATTTGCTCCCACCGCCCGAAGTCCAGCCTGCCGTTGGTGATGGCAACGACGACCTCCCGGCCCATGACCTGCCGTTTCAGGTGGGCGTCGGCGTTGTCCTCGCCCGTCCGGTTGTGGTGGTAGTGGTCGGGGTCGGGGTTGAACGGGGCCAGTTGCTCCAGCCACTCGCCGAAGTCGTGATGGAGGCCCGGCTCGTCGTCGTTGACGAACACGGACGAGGTAATGTGCATCGAATTGATTAGCGCGATCCCCTCCTTCACCCCGCTTTTCCGGACGGCGTCCGCCACCCGAGGGGTGATGTTCTCGAAGGCCATCTTCGAGGGGATGTTCAAGGTCAGATAGTCGGTGAAGGACTTCATCGGGGTTCTCAGCAGGTGAAGCGTCGGAGGGCAGGCGCGCGGCACTGCCCTCATCGGCTGGTCAGGCTCCTATCCTATCACTCAGCCTACCAGGCTCCCCCTCGACGGACAACCGGCCCAGTAGCTAGACTCCCATAAACGGCCACGGCAACTCCACCCTCGACGACCTTCGAGGTGCAAGGCGGAATCAGAGGGGTCTCGCCAACAAAGAGCTTGTCGGGTTCATGTAAATCGCAGAGGCCCATCCGGTCAGCCGTAGCCGGAGTCCGGCGCGACCGCATGGACTACCCCGGCGATGAACTCGTTGACCGCCGACGGGCTGAACAGCGTGAGTGCGTGCCCCCCCGCTGGCACGACGACATCCGGTCGGCCGAGCGACACCGGCAGCACACGGTCGGCGGCTCCGTGGATGTGGAACACCCGCACCCGCCGAACCGCCGGGCTGGGCCGCCATCGCACTACCGCGCACATGGCCCACCGCACGAACGCCGTCTCCGGCTGCGACAATCGTTGCAGCCGACGGACCGTGCCGCCCGCCAACAATCGTCGGCCAAGCCGGGCACCCAGCGCGGCCAACACCCCCAGCGTGCCGGGACCGAGAAGGGCGACCGGCCTCAGCAATCGCCACCGCCACGGCAGTCCCGATGGTGAACGGATGCTCCCGATCAGGATGCACGCCATCGCGGGCAGGTGTTGGGCCAACTCGAGCGCCACGACCCCGCCGAATGATGCGCCCCCGATTATGCACGGCACACCGGGATCGACCAGCGGCGCGAGGCGGGCCGCATACGCCCGCAGTGACTCGCCGGGCAGAGGGTCGATCCAAGGCTGTACTCGCAGGTTGGGGAACGCGGCCAATTGCGGCTCGAACAGCCGCTCATCGGTAGCCATCCCCGAGAGCAGGATGATCGGAACGGCTTTGCTCACTTGCGAACCCTCTGCCTGAACAGGGACTATGCCGAGTCCAATCGACCCGAGACCGCTATTTTCGTGCTGCGTGCGTGTCGCTCCTTGACTTCTCCCGCCCGTCACCCCTGGTCAACCGGCCTCCACTTCCAAAGCTTCCCGCAACTGCGCCAACAACCTCGGCGACACGTCTGCCGGCCCCGACCCGACCACTTCCGGCAACACCTCCGCGAGATGCCGACCTTCGGCCCGTGCTACCCCACCCGCCGCCACGCAGATCGACCGACTCATGCCAGCCGAACAGCACACCAGAACAGGCAC
>JANXSH010000548.1 GCA_025356615.1 Planctomycetia bacterium
GATGATCCTCGATTTCGGCCTGGCGAAGATCGCGAGCGAGAAGGGGATCGACGCGGGCCTGACGGGGGACGGGCAGATGCTCGGCACCCCGGCCTACATGGCCCCCGAGCAGAGCCTCGACGCCGCCAAGGCCGACATCCGGGCCGACATCTACAGCCTCGGCTGCACCCTGTACTTCCTTCTCACAGGTGGCCCCCCGTTCAAGGGTAGGAGCCTCTTCGAGATCCTCCAAGCGCATCAGTCCACGCTCGCTCGTCCGCTGAATGAAGTGCGGCCGGAAGTGCCGGAAAAGCTCGCAGCAGTGGTGGCGAAGATGATAGCGAAAGACCCGGCCAGCCGGTATCAACAGCCGGTCGAAGTGGTCTCCGCGTTGGCCCCGTTCATGAAGCAAGGAGGCAAGCCGACACCCTCCAAATCGCCCCCACCGCTCCCGCCTGTCACGACAACCCACGTCGGGGGGAAGGATGTACCGCAGACCGTCCTCCGTGACGCGCAGGGAGTGTGGGACGACCTGACCGAATCGAAGGTCACTCCGCCGAAGCAGCATATCCCCAGGCGGAAGACGAGCAAGAGCGCGAGGGCGAAGACGAAATGGGTGATCGGGATCGCCCTAGCGGTCTTGGTGGTGGGCCTGGTCGGCTTGATCGCGGGCGGCGTGTTCAAGGTCAAGACCCCGAACGGGACCATCGTCGTGACGAACGTCCCGAGTGATGCCGAGGTGGAGGTGGAGGGCGGAACGGTAACACTGACTCGCAAAGGCGAGACGGTGACGGTGAAGGCCGTTTCGGGGGGGCCGCACCGGCTGAAGGTGATCCAGGGCGGGAAAGAGATATGGTCGTCGGACGTGACCGTGAAGCTGGGCGGCGAGCCGGTGCGGGTGAAGATGGAGCCGCGCGTGGCCGAGGGGCCACCGATGCCGCAGGCGGATGCTCCGAAGCCGAAAGCAGACGGCTTCGTGTCATTGTTCAATGGCAAGGACTTGACAGGATGGAAGACGCACCCCGATCAGCCTGATGGCTGGACGGTCGAAACGGGCAACATCGTCGGCCGCAGCAGTAATGGGTCGGCCCATCACCTGTTCAGCGAACGCGGTGATTACGAAAACTTCCACTTGCGGGTCGAGGCACGGATCAACAAGAACGGCAACAGTGGAGCGTACTTCCGAAGCACTTACGGAATCAACTTTGCACGACGGTTTCCAATTGGCTATGAGGCCCAAATCCTCCACAGTTACCCCACGCCCAATTCCCCCTTGACGGGCAGCCTGGTGGGTCTTGTCAACGTCGTCAAGTCTCAGCTGGAGCCAGACGAGTGGTTCACGTTGGAGGTGCTTGCGAACAGGAATCGGATAATCATCAAGGTCAACGGCGTCGTCACCACCGACATCGTAGACGAGAAGAAGACCAATTCCAGGGGGCATCTGGCCCTGCAAGCGATGTCGGACAAAGTTGTCAACGCCTCGACGGTCGTCGAGTTCCACAAGATCGAGGTCAAGGAGATCCCCAAGGAAGAAAAAGACCTCGTCCTCCGAGGGCACAAGGCCCGAGTCCGCCAGGTGCTGTTCACTCCCGACGGGTCCAAGCTGATTACTGGGAGCAACGGGAACCACCTCGGGACTGAGAAAAATGTGCTGAATGTCAAGATGTCCGGGCTCGACAACAGCGTGCGCATTTGGAACCTGGAATCCGGCAAGCAAATTCGCCATTTCGACTTTACCGCTTCGAGGGTCTTCGGAGTGCAAGGTCTCAGCGTGTCCCTCGATGGCAAGTATGTCGCAGCCTGTACGAGTTGGGACTGGTTGCATCCCTGGATGTGCCCCTGGATCTACGTTTGGGAAATCAGTAGCGGAGAACGAAAGCGTTTCGTCCAGCATTCCGAACAGGTCTTCTTGCCCGCCATCACCTTTTCAGGAGACGGCGAAACGTTCCGCGTTGCTCACAGTGGAAAGAAGATCCATTCCTGGTCGGTCCGCACGGGTGAAGACGAGGGGGCAGACGACTTCGATAAGGAAGCCTTTCCTCTAACCTTCGCGCCGAACGGGAAACTGCTCGTTGGAGGAGACGACAAGGGCAACGTTTGGTTGTGGGACGCCAAGAACGGCAAGAAGGTAGCCACGCTCTCCGGTCATGTGAAGCCGCCGAGGGCGGCTGCCGTATCGAAGGACGGGACTCGGGTCGTGACCTGCGCCGAGGACTTTTCGGTCCGGCTGTGGGAGATCGAGACCGAGAAAGAGTTGACCGTCGTGAAGGGCCTCGATTCGGTCGCACGGACGGTCGCAATTTCCCCCGATGGAACCCGTTTCGTGACGGGGCACGACGACGGGGCCGTTCGGCTTTGGGATGCCAAAACGGGGAAGGAACTCACCGGCTTCACCGGACACACTGGTAAGGTGCTGAGTGTCGCGATCTCCCCGAACGGGAGACGGGCCGCCTCGGGCGGCGAGGACACGACCGTGCGCGTCTGGGGTCTACCGGCACCGAAGACGCAAGAGGACAAATAGTTCGAGAAGCTCCCTTTCTACAACGAAACCCCGCCCCATAGCTCAGCCCTGGCCGCAGACGCCACACGAGTGCCACGCTGACCGACCGTTCGCCCCAAGGAGCCACCGCCGATGAAAGCCCCGATTGACATCCACCCGCCCCTCGACTCCCTGAAGGCGTTCAGCCTCGGTCTCCTGGACGACGCCTCGGCTCAGGCGCTGTATCGCCATCTGGAGACCTGCCCGGCCTGTCGTCGCCAGGCCGAGGCGGCGTCCGGGGACGATTTCCTCTTCCGGCTCCAGAGGGCACGCGACTCTCGTGCCACTCCGGCCTCAGCCCGCGACACGAAGGCGAGCGGCTGGCCCTCCACCGTCCCGCCCGACCCCGCGAAGTCACTCGCTTCGGGGCGCGGCATCCCCGTCGGGCAAACGACACTCCCTCACCTGCCTCCCGAACTGGTCGCCAACGAGCAGTACGAGGTGATCCGCGAACTAGGGCGAGGCGGGATGGGCGTGGTCTACCTGGCCCGCAACAAGCAGATGGACCGCCTCGAAGTCCTCAAGGTTGTCAATCCATCGATGCTCGACCGGCCCGACATGGTCGAACGGTTCCTGCGCGAGATTCGCTCGGCGGCCGCCCTCGAACACCAAAACGTCGTCCGGGCCTACAGCTGTCTGCACATGGGGAAACTCCTCGCCCTGGTCATGCA
>JANXSH010000552.1 GCA_025356615.1 Planctomycetia bacterium
GGCCTCTCCGCCCTAGACGACGTATTGCAAGGATCGCATAAGTGCATGGTAGGAAACGAGTTCGCTTCCAGAATCGTATAAGAGATGTATCCCTTTCGAGGCCGGGCGTCAACTCGTCGCCGGCTTGCGGTGCTTCCCTGCCGACACCTGAACCTGCCAGCCGAGCAGCGCCGCTATCAGGAAGCCGAAGGCGAAGGTGCCCAGGAGGTGTCGCCAGTCGAAGACGCGGCCCTCGTCCGCAGGCACCGTCGTTCCCACTACGGGCGGGGGCATCTTGCTCCAGTACGGAACGGCGCTGATCGCCGCGCAGCTTGCCGCGGCGTAGGCGACCTCGCCGATCACCGGCGTTCCGGGCGTCGGACGCGGACTCAGGAGCATGAGGCTGCTGAGGAGCATTCCGCGGTTCTTCGGGTCTTGGATCTCGCGGTACGCTTTCCTCGCGTCGCGCAAGACGAGCCGGTGGGCGGGCAGGTCGAGGAAAACGCCCGACCGGCCGTTGCCGACGAGTTCGTCGAGGATCTCGAAGGCTTGCTCGATCTGACCCAAGACGTTGAGGATCTCGCCGAGCTGCCAGTACAGCCTCATGTCGCCCGGATACCACTTGCAGAGCTGGAAGACGATCGCCCCCCCGTTCGACGGGAGTCGGTCGCGCATCGCTACCGACAGGTCTCCGGCGACGTAAGTCCCGTCGGGGCCGATGTAGCGGAGGCGGGGGAAGATCGGGTCGATCGGAAATTTGTTCACCTTCGGGCCGCGTGTTTCTTCGAGGCGATGTTGGAAGAGGCGTAGGAGGGCGATCTCGCACTCGCGGTAGAACGATCGCTGGTCCTCGGTCCACCCCGCCCACACGGTCGGCCAGGCGGCGAGGACGCGCTCCTGGGTGCGGACGGCCATCTGGAGGTCGCCGGTGAGGAAATACGCCGAGGCGAGGTTCGCCTGGTGCATGAAGTGGGCGTTGTCCTCTTCGAGCAGCAATTTGAGCGCGTCGCCCGCTCTCCCGAGGCGGAGGTAACACGCCGAGAGGCTGATGCGGTCGAGATGAGAGAAGACGCCCCGGTCCCGCTCCAGTTCCAAGTCGTTCGTGTGCCGCAGAACTTGAGCGCGGAACGACTCGGGGAGGGGCAAGCCGGGAGGCGACTCTGCGGCGGAACGGAGATCGAGGATGTAGCTGCGCGCAGCGCCGTAGCCGACGGTTTCGGGGTGACGTTCCGTGAGGTTGTAGACCCCGGCCCAGGCCGGCGAAGCCATGCCCAGGAGGGCGAGAGACAGGATCGCGCTACGCATCGGACGATCTCCCGATTCGGTGCCAGGGAAGAGAAACGGTGGGCACCTGCCGATACTATGATATGGATGGAGGGGCCGATACCCCCAGATTCGTGATTCTATCGTCCGGCCCCCTGGACACCATCGGCACGACCTGCTAATCATGACGATGGTTCCGGGGTGACGTGGCACCCGCGCCTGCGCTTCTGCCAGCCGGAACGCTTAACTTTTAGAAAGGATCAGGTTCGATGACTCACATCGTTTGCCAGCCTTGCTACGACTGCAAGTACACCGATTGCGTGGCGGTATGCCCGGTCGAGTGCTTCTGGCAGGACGAGAAGATGCTCTATATCGATCCGCAGGACTGCATCGATTGCGAGGCTTGCGTCCCCGAATGCCCCGTCGAAGCCATCTTCGCCGAAGCGAACACGCCCGGCCAGTGGAGTAGCTTCATCCAGTTGAATGCCGAACGCGGCACCGCCCTCAAGAGCGCTGGCGAAGGCCACATCACCGAAAAAGGGGACGCCCAGGAGGGGGCCGAGTGCAAGAAGAAGTAAAGAGGGTCTGACCAAAGAGTCGCAGAGGACAGTGAGAAATTCACAGATTAAGAGACGAGAGAAGAAAGTGGCGTAGCGACGCCCTATAGCTACTCTGTTCGTCCTTACCTCTGTGTATTTCTTCTGTGTCCCCTGTGACTCCTTGGTCAGCTCTCTTCATTGGGTTCGATATGCGCGGCACCGGAATCCTCCTGATCCAACTCGGCACCCCGGATGCGCCGACGGCGACGGCCCTCCGCCCTTACCTCCGACAGTTCCTCGGCGACCGCCGTGTCATCGAGGTGCCCAAACTGCCCTGGTGGTTCATCCTGAACCTGTTCATCCTGCCCTTTCGCCCGGCCCGCTCCGCCGCGAAATACGCCCGCATCTGGGACGCACAGACCGGCTCGCCGCTCCTGCACTACACCCGGCGTCAGGTCGAGGAACTGCAGAAACTCTTCCCCGAGATTCCCGTCGCCTTCGGCATGCAGGTCGGCAACCCGTCGGTCGATCTCGTCGTCCGCAACCTGATCGAGCGCGGCGTCGAGCGGCTACTCGTCCTGCCGATGTACCCGCAATACTCCGCGACGACGACCGCCTCGGCGACGGATGTCCTCTTCGAGACGCTGAAGAAGGTCCGCCGCGTCCCCGCCCTGCGGATCGTCCCGCCGTACTACGCCCATCCCGCCTACCTCGACGCGGAGGTGAGCATCATCCGCGAGCAAATCGCGAAGCTCCCCTGGGAGCCGGAACACTTCGTCATCAGCTTCCACGGCATCCCGATCAGTTACGCCAAGCGCGGCGACCCCTACGCCACGCACGTCAAGCGGACGACGGGCCGGCTCGTCGAACGCCTCGGCTGGCCCCGCACGATGTGGACGCAGACGTTCCAGTCGCTCTTCGGGCGCGAGGAGTGGCTCAAGCCCTACACCGACGACGTGTTGGCGAAGCTCGCCCGGAGGGGCGTCAAGCGCGTCTTCGTCGCCACGCCGGGCTTCACGGTGGACTGCCTCGAGACCATCGACGAGATCGGCCGCGAGTCGCGCGAGGTCTTCGTCCACGCGGGCGGCGAGGTGCTTCACCAGTGCCCCTGCCTCAACGACCACCCGCAATGGATCGCCGCGATGAACACGATCCTGCGCGAGGAGGGGCACGGGTGGGTGTAGCGGTACATGGTTCTCAGGGAACAAGACGGACTGTCATTCCCACGGTAAGGAAGAAGATTTCGGGGAGGCGCTGCAATCACCTGACCCTCTCTCCCAACCTGCACTTTGTGCGAACGAGTTACGATTCGGTCTCTATTCGAGACCGGCCGAGGGTGCGATCGGACGTGATTTTCAGGCGGGCCAGACGCTCTCACGCCGCTAGCGAGAGCAACCGTCCGTCTGGCCCGCCAGCTCCTTCAGGTCGATCCGATCCTTGCCGTAGGTCGCCTGCGGGCCACGCCTCCCCGCTGGCTTGGGTTCCGGCAGTGCCTGCATGGCATGTGAGTCGCGTGCCCTCTGGAGTCGGAGCAGGAAATCGTCCCCCGACACTGCCTTTGCTTGACGGCGGCAGGCCGGGCAGGTTTCCAGATGGCGATACAACGCCTGTGCGGAGGCGTCGTCCAAGAGTCCGAGGCCGAACGCCTTCAGGGATTCGTGCGGGGGGGATGTCGTCGGGGCGTTCATTGGCGGTGGCTCCTTGGGGCGAACGGACCGCCTCCGCGGCGCTCCAATACAGAAGCGTGGCCCTACATCAGCTAGTACGCGAAAACGTCGGTCAATCCAACGATTCTCCCGCCTCCTCGCGCAATCGTTTCAGGACGCCTGAGCCGGTTTGCCAGGCGAACCTCTCCGAACCGGCGAACGTTTGGTTGAGGGCAAAGGACGATGCGTCCTCTTACTGGCCGATGAAGTCGCTGATGAGTACCGTCGGCGGGATAGGAGCGGCGAGGTGGACATGCGTCTCGGAGCCATCGCCGGCGTGGACGATCACCCCACGGGTTCCCAGCGTCTCCTGGCGGAGTGCGTTGTGAGCGACCCAGAAGTTGCCGCTGGGCCGGTAAAGCTCCGTCAGTCAGGTGCCCTCGGCGACAGTTCTTTGATCTCGACTTTACGATACCGAATTTCGCCAAATCGTTTCTTGAAACCGATTTTCCCTGACACGCGACTCAAGCCACGCATTGGGTTGACCTCTGGCTTAGACTTGTTGAGCATCACATTTTGCACATCACTCCCATTCACGGCAATACGAAGTGACTGGCCTCGCATTTCGATTTCCATGTCGTTCCATTCTCCTACTTTCTTCAGCACAGCGACTTTGTCCGGCTGCAAACGCCACGCAGGCGCACCGGCCCACCACAATGATCCGGTTAGATCCTCGTTTTCTTCACACGAATCGCACGAACCGATCAGCACGGTCAGGTGAGCTGGAGAGTCCGTCTTCGCGTTCGGGTTATTTGACCGCGTCGTTTCATGCGGCACGGCTCGTAAGGCGATTCCACCCCAGGAGTCCTTTTGTGAAATCATTCGAAACTGACAACGCAATACAAAGCTGGTATACTTTCGATCCGACAACAAATAGCCTTGGTTGACCAAGGCGCTAAAATTGTTTTCTTCTGCCCCTCGGGCCACGAGTTCTCCATCAATCACCTGCCAAGCCTTCTCATCCCCACTATCCACCGTCCATCCTTCCAGATCCTTCCCGTTGAACAGCGACACGAAGCCTTTGTCGTTGGCCTCGACCTTCTCGCTCGGCAGTTCCTTGAATTTGATCTCCTCGAACGTGACTTCCATCGACTTGTAGCCGCGATGTAGCTGCCAGGCGATGATGCCCTCGTCGGGCAACGTGGGGAAGTCGTCATCGATAGCGGTCTCGCCGTTGACCTTGATCGTGACGTGCTTACCTACACACTTGATCGCGTAGTCGTTGAACTCCCTCTGCTTGACGACTTTTTCGATTACTCCCTTCGGGGCGGCTTTCATCATGCCACCGAAGCCTTCGCCATACAGACAGCCCCAGTAGTCCTTGCCGATATCACACTGCGGGCCGTGGACCACGAACTTCTTCTTGTCGATGAGCTTGCTGCGGATCTGGACGCCGCTGTTCCCGACTCCTCCCGCGAGGCGCACCTTGAACGACAGTTCGAAATCCTTGTACTGCTTCTTGCTGCACAGGTAGGTATCGAAGCCTGGATCCTCGGGCGTCGAGCCGACCAATGCCCCGTCCTTCACGCTCCAGTATCTTGTCAGACCCTCCCAGCCGGCGAGGTCTTTCCCGTTGAAAAGGTGTCGGCGGGCGGCTTCGCTGCCTTGGCGTTCGAGGTCACGCGTACCTTGACCTCGCCCCCCTTCTTCAGTGTGAACTCCGTCGTGTCCAACACGAGGCCGTCCGCCCCCTCGACACGGATTTTGTACTCCCCTGATTCCAGCTTGTCACTGCGGGCCTTCACTGTCAGGGTGTAGCGAGTCTTGCCATCCGGGCCGGAAAGAATCAGCTTCCCACCCTTGATGCGGGCTTCGACCTCGTCACCGTCCATCTCGACGACAAGAGTTCCGTTTGGCGTCTCGACGCGGAGTATGATGCCCGCGATGACGCCGACCAGGCCCACCACCAGGACCGCTACGGCGATCCCGGCCCCGATCACCCATTTCCTCTTCGGCGTCGGCTTCGCACTCCCGCTCGTCTTACGGCCGGGGATATGCTCCATCGGCGAAGGGGAATTGGATTCGGTCAGTTCGTCCCAGACTCCCTGCGCGTCACGGAGGACGGTCTGCGGTACCTCCTTCCCCCCGACGTGGGTCGTCGTGGCAGGCGGGAGCGGCGGCGGCGATTTGGGGGGTGCCGTCTTGACACCTTGCTTGGTGAATGGGACCAACGCGGAGACGACCTCCGCCGGCGTCTGAAATCGCTGGGCGGGATCCTTGTCCATCATCCGCGCCACCACTGACGCCAGTGCCGGCGACACTTCCTGGCGCACTTCGTTCAGCGGACGGGCGAGTGTGGACTGATGCGCTCGAAGGATCTCGAAGAGGCTCTTGCCCTTGAACGGCGGCTCGCCCGTGAGCAGGTAATACAGAGTGCAGCCCAGGCTATAGATGTCCGCGCGGATGTCGGCCTTGGCGGCGTCGAGGCTCTGCTCGGGGGCCATGTAGGCCGGGGTGCCGAGCATCTGCCCGTCCCCCGTCAGGCCCGCGTCGATCCCCTTCTCGCTCGCGATCTTCGCCAGGCCGAAATCGAGGATCATC
>JANXSH010000607.1 GCA_025356615.1 Planctomycetia bacterium
CCCCCGAGACGTGCCTGCACCTGCTCGGCCAGATGATCGAAGTCGCCGGGGCCGACCACATCCTCTGGGGCACCGACTCGATCTGGAACGGCAGTCCGCAGAGCCAGATCGTGCGCTTCCGCAAGCTCAAGATGAAGGAGGCGCTGATGAAGAAGTACAAGTACACCGAGCTGACGGACGCGATCAAGGACCAGATCCTGGGCCTCAACGCCGCGAAGCTGTTCGGCGTCGATGTCAAGGCGGCACGCAAGGCGATCAAGGCGGACAAGCTGTCGCAACTCCGCGAGGAGTATCAGAGCAACCCGTTCCCGAGCAACACGCAGTACGGCTGGGTGTGGAGCGAGGGCGGCGAGCCGACGGTGCCGGTGGGGGGGTGACGGCGTTCATAATGGGGGTTCGCGGCGCGTCCGCGCGTGGACCCGTTAGCGAAGGTCGTCCGGGAGGGAATCGCTTTCATTACCACATGCCGACGATGACGAATTCGCGGCGCGGCCTATTGCGGACAGAGCGAGGGGTTGCTACGCTGAGGCCACAACCTCAGCCGTAGCAACGGGTGACGGCGGGCGGTTTAGGCCGATTCAGATCGGCCTAATCACTGGTTCGGCGACGGAGGCGAGGGACGAAATGGAACCGGCACTCTCCAAATTGCTTGAGGCTATCCCACCTCCAGAGAGTGCCAAAAGCCGTGCCGTGAATTGGAACGAAGTGGAGAGGGAGTTGGGATTCGCATTCCCATCTTCCTTCAAGGATTTCATCGCCGCCTACGGCGAATC
Source organism: Planctomycetia bacterium (assembly GCA_025356615.1). Classification (GTDB taxonomy): domain Bacteria; phylum Planctomycetota; class Planctomycetia; order Gemmatales; family Gemmataceae; genus JANXSH01. The sequence goes on from JANXSH010000607.1 coordinate 774, forward strand.
GCAATGGTTCGATCTCTACTCGTCCGCACTCTATCCGGAGTCAGTTGCCGGGGTGGATCAATACAGGAAGTCATTGCAAAGCTTTCATGGGACAGTTGACAAGTACGGCATTCGGGACGAGGACGAAATAGAAGGAAGTCCCATCGCGCTGTATCCGGAACCCGGAGGGCTACTGTTCTTCATGAGCAGTTCGGATGGCGACTACTACTTTTGGCAGATGAGTTCGGGCGACCCGGACGAGTGGCCGATGGTTGTCTGGCAGGTGCCTAACCTTTTCAAGCTTGAGGAAAAGACAATTGCCGAACTATTTCAAAAAACTTTTGAAGAGTTCCGGGAGAGTCAGCCAAACCGGCTATGGGCGTATTTCACGGGGTGCGGGGAAGTGAATGCCCGCGTGAAGTAGTGAACTCCAGGTGGCTGAGCGCCGAACCAAATGCTACAGCAGACGGCGGGGGATGTAGGCTTTCCGTGATTTGTAGCTCAAGCAGCCGCCGCCGCTGCTGAGCATTATCGTCCGGCGTCGGCGATGGCTGCCGGGCCAGTGGCGCGGAGATCATCCGGGTGGGTACCCAGCGGGAGGCAGATATGGTATCGGCTCAGACTTCGTCCGTCGCCGAGCGGGCCAAGCGGATCTACGACGAGCGGCTGCGGGTGGCCCTGGAGGCCGACGAATTCGGTCGATTCGTGGCGATCGAGCCGGACTCCGGTGACCACTTCTTGGCCGACACCCTCGACGAGGCGGTCCGGGCGGCCCGTACCCGGCACCCGGACCGCCCGTCGCACGTCCTGCGGGTCGCTCACCCAGCGGCTCTCCACATGGGGGGCGTGTGGTCATGATCGGCCGGGTGGACGGGCAGTTGCGGGCGCTGCTCCGGGTGCCGCTGGCGGCGTCCCTCGGCGGGCCGCAGCAGGATGTCGAGGCCTGGGTGGACACGGCGTTCAATGGAGGGCTGGCCCTGCCGCGGGCAGTCGTCGCCGGGCTGGGGCTGCCGCAGGAGGCGTCCACCGACGCAGTGCTGGCGGACGGCCGGACCGTCACGGTGGAGTTGTTTGGCTGCTACCTCGACTGGTTCGGCGGCATGTACCAAACGCAGGTGGTGGCGGGCGATGCGGCGTACCCGCTGCTCGGGACGCAACTGTTGGCCGGTCGCCGGCTACTCATCGACTACCCGGCGGGGACGGTCGAGGTGACATAGCGTGCAGGGCCGGTACACCCCCTGGAGTCCCCCGCCGCCTACTCGCGAAGGGGTGTAGAGGCCCTTCGATTCGCGGGGGGCGCTGGGTGCGAAGCGTTCGGGCTGTCGCGACTGCGCGAGGAGTACCAGCAGAGTCCGTTCCCGAGCAACACCCAGTACGGCTGGGTGTGGGACGACTGCGGCGAGCCGACGGTGCCGGTGGGGGCGTGAGCGGACTCCGCCCCCGGATGTTCTCGGTCCCTGGTTACCAACTGTGAACGACGTCACCCAATTGCTGAACGCGATCGACCACGGCGACCCGCACGCCGCCGATCAGCTCTTGCCCTTGGTCTATGACGAGCTGCGCCGCCTGGCCGCCGCCCAGGTGGCGCGCGAGAAGCCCGGCCAGACCCTCGACGCCACGGCACTCGTTCACGACGCCTACCTCCGACTGGTCGGCGACCAGCAGTTCGCCGACCGCCGCCACTTCTTCCGCGTCGCGGCGGAGGCGATGCGCCGCATCCTCGTCGATCGGGCGCGGCACAAACGACGCATCAAGCACGGCGGCGGACGCGAGCGGGTGCCGCTCGAGGGAGTCGAGCGTGCGGCCGAAGCCCCGGCGGACGACGTGCTGGCGCTCGACGAGGCCCTCGACCGTTTCGCTGCGGTCGATCCGATGAAGGCGGAATTGGTAAAACTGCGGTACTTCGCCGGGTTGTCCGAAGAGGAAGCGGCGGCGGCGCTGGGCATCTCGCGGGCCACGGCGAGCCGGTACTGGAACTACGCCCGCGCCTGGCTCATCGACGCGCTCGACGGAAAGTCGGACTGATTTTCGCACGCCTCGAGGCGCGCGACCGGCGAACGACGCTTATTAGAGAGAGACCACCAGCCGACCGGGAGTCCCATTATGCCGGAAATCGCGGACAACACCGAATCGATCTTCGCCGCCGTCGTGGCCCTGACCGCGCCCGAGGAACGGGCGGCCTATCTGGATCGAGCCTGCGCGGACGACCCCGCCTTGCGCGACCGCCTCGAAGCGCTCCTCCGCGCCCACGACCGGGCCGGGCATCTCCTCGACCGGCCGGCTCCAGGCGGCCCGGACCGGACGGGAGCCTATGCCCCCGCGACGGCCGTCGGCGCGGTCATCGCCGGTCGCTACAAGCTCCTCGAAGAGATCGGCGAGGGGGGCATGGGCACGGTGTATGTGGCCGAGCAGACCCAGCCCGTCCGCCGCAAGGTCGCGGTCAAGCTCATCAAGGCGGGCATGGACTCGAAGACCGTGCTGGCCCGCTTCGAGGCCGAGCGGCAAGCGCTGGCGATGATGGACCACCCCAACATCGCCAAGGTGCTCGATGGCGGGCTGACCGAGGCGGGCCGCCCGTTCTTCGTCATGGAGTACGTCAAGGGGGTGCCGATCACCGAGTACTGCGACGCCGTCCGGCTCAGCGTGGCGGAGCGGCTGGGGCTGTTCGTGCAGGTCTGCCAGGCGGTGCAGCACGCCCACCAGAAGGGGGTCATCCACCGCGACCTGAAGCCGTCCAACATCCTCGTCGCCCCCTACGACGGCAGGCCGGTGCCCAAGGTGATCGACTTCGGCCTGGCCAAGGCGATGCACCACTCGCTCACCGAGCGGACGCTGCACACGGCGCACGAGACGGTGCTGGGCACGCCGCGCTACATGAGTCCGGAGCAGGCGCAGCTCAACAACCTCGACGTGGACACCCGCTCGGACATCTATTCGCTCGGCGTCTTGCTCTACGAGCTGCTGACCGGCACGACGCCGCTGGACGCGCAGCGGTACAAGGAGGCGGCCTGGGACGAGGTACGCCGGATCATCCGCGAGGAGGAGCCGCCCCGGCCTAGCACGCGCCTGAGTTCGGCGAACACGCTGCCGTCGCTGGCCGCCTGCCGGCACACGGAGCCGGCCGGGCTGACGAAGCTGGTGCGCGGCGAGTTGGACTGGATCGTGATGAAGTCGCTGGAGAAGGACCGCAACCGGCGCTACGAGACGGCGACCGGCTTCGCCTCGGACGTGCAGCGCTACCTGGGAGGCGAGGCGGTGCTGGCGGTGCCGCCCAGCGCGGGCTACCGGCTGAGGAAGTTCGCGCGGAAGAACCGGGCGGCACTTACGACGGCCGCGGCGATCGCGCTGCTCCTTGTGGCGGGCGCGGCGGTCAGCAGTTGGCAAGCGGTGCGGGCGACCAGGGCCGAGGCCGCGGCACGGGAGGCCGAGCAGGACGCGATCGCGGCCCGGTCGGACGAAACCGAGCGGGCCGAGGGCGAGAAGAAAGCCAAGCAGGACGCCCTGGCTGCCGCCGCCGCCGAGAAAAATGCCAAGGAGCAGGCCCAGAAGCGCCTGGCGCAGATCGAGAAGGGCAACGAGATCATCACGTCGATCTTCACCGACCTGGACATCCGCCGGGTGAAAGCGGGGACCGAGCCGCTGGAGGCGGTGCTGGCGAAGCGGCTGGTGAAGGCGGCCGGGCAACTGGAAGGGGAGGCGGTCGGCGACCCGCTGGCGGTGGCCGGTCTGCAACTCCGCCTGGGCCTGTCGCTGCTCAGCCTGGGCCATCCACAAGATGCGATTCAATTGTTCGTCAAGGCGCGCGAAACCTTCACGGCAAAACTGGGGGCCGACCACCCCGACACGCTCACGAGCATGAACAACCTGGCGCTGGGCTACAAGGCCGCCGGCAAGCTGGACCTGGCCCTGCCGCTCTTCGAGGAAACCCTGAAGCTGATGAAGGCCAGGCTGGGGGCCGACCACCCCGACACGCTCACGAGCATGAACAACCTGGCGGGGGGCTACCAGGCCGCCGGCAAACTGGACTTGGCCCTGCCGCTCTATGAGGAGACGCTGAAGCTCATCAAGGCCAGGCTGGGGCCTGACCACCCCAAAACGCTCGTGAGCATGAACAACCTGGCGCAGGGCTACCACGCCGCCAGCAAGCTCGACCTGGCCCTGCCGCTCTTGGAGGAAACCCTGAAGCTCAGCAAGGCCAGGCTGGGGGCCGACCACCCCGACACGCTCACGAGCATGAACAACCTGGCGGGG